>NZ_JBHUZM010000001.1:0-220995 GCF_042667665.1 Streptomyces sp. NPDC057307
GCCCCCCCCGTATCTCACGCTTTACGACTCGAGTATCTGCCCGGTGCGCCGCACGACGGGAGCCTCGACGCTCCAGGGGAAGTTGATCCACTCGTCGGTGCGCTTCCAGACGTACTCGCATTTCACCAGCGACTGCGTCTTCTCGTAGATGACGGCGCTGCGGACCTCGGCGACGTGATCGAGACAGAAATCGTGGACGAGCTTGAGGGTGCGCCCGGTGTCGGCGACGTCGTCGGCGATGAGGATCTTCTTGTTGGAGAAGTCGACCACGTTGGGCACCGGTGCCAGCATGACCGGCATCGCCAGAGTCGTACCGACTCCCGTGTAGAACTCCACATTCACCAGGTGGATGTTCTTGCAGTCGAGGGCGTACGCGAGCCCGCCGGCGACGAACACCCCGCCGCGGGCGATGCTCAGGACGACGTCGGGCTCGTACCCGTCGTCCGCCACGGCCTGCGCCAACTCCCGTACGGCGACGCCGAAGCGCTCGTACGTCAGGTTCTCGCGTATGTCGTCCACGTCCTTCACACCTGTGTCCGGTGGAAGTTGAGGAACGAGCGGGAGGCGGTGGGCCCGCGCTGCCCCTGGTAGCGCGACCCGTAACGCTCGGAGCCGTACGGGAACTCCGCCGGCGAGCTGAGCCGGAACAGACACAGCTGCCCGATCTTCATGCCCGGCCAGAGCTTGATGGGCAGCGTCGCGAGATTCGACAGCTCCAGGGTCACGTGCCCGGAGAAGCCGGGGTCGATGAAACCGGCGGTGGAGTGCGTGACGAGCCCCAGACGCCCGAGACTCGACTTCCCCTCCAGCCGGGAGGCGATGTCGTCGGGCAGCGAGATGACCTCGTACGACGAGGCGAGCACGAACTCCCCCGGGTGCAGGATGAACGCCTCGTCCCCGGCCGGCTCGACCTTCCGCGTCAGATCGGTCTGCTCGACGGCGGGGTCGATGTGTGGATAGCGGTGGTTCTCGAACACGCGGAAGAACCGGTCGAGCCGCACGTCGATGCTCGACGGCTGCACCATCGATTCGTCGTAAGGGTCGATACGCACGCGCCCGGAGTCGATCTCGGCCCGGATGTCCTTGTCAGAGAGAAGCACGCCCCGAGGATACGCAGAACGCGCGGGCCCACCCCAACTCGGGCAACCCCGCGCGCCCCTACCGACCACCTGCGTCAGCGCCGCCCGACCTCCACGGGCACGGCATGCCGCAACCGAGCACAACGCGGACACCGAATAAGCCGCCCGGGCCCGAGCCGCCCGGCGTCAAGCTGCTGCATCGGGAACGACGTAGTACTGAAAACATGCCCTTCGGCACAGCGGACGACGGTGCGCTCCATCAAGTCCATCAGGTCCCTTCCCCAAAAACGCGGACGAGCCCACACATTAGGGGATCAACAGGACAGCCACCCAAGCGGCACTCCGACGACGCAGGCTACGCCCCAACTACCGGCACCGACAGCCGCGTCGAGCACCGAGAGTCGACAATGGGGTAGAGTGTCCACGGAAGCGCCGCTGATCATGGGCGCTCCGCGCGGGTGTAGTTTAATGGTAGAACATGAGCTTCCCAAGCTCAGAGCGCGAGTTCGATTCTCGTCACCCGCTCCACGACGAACCCCCAGGTCACCGACCCGGGGGTTGTTTGCTATCCGGACCCCTTCAGGAACCGTGCACCACCTCTGCACCACCAGTTCCCGTCCTGACTCATTCAGACGCAATGTCGTATGGCCCTCACGCCATCCCGTCCAGCCCGTTCGCGAGTTCCTTTTGACGCTGGATCGGAGTGCTGGTCGGTCAGCGCCGCACGCTCGGTGGACTGTCCAGCGCGCACCATAGTGTCCTTGAGCGTCGTACCAGACCGGGTGGTCAGGGTGTGGCCATAGGTCTCGGGGTCGAATCCCGACGACGGCTCAGAGGAGCACATAGCCGTACACCCCGTGACCTGGGGTTTTATGACGCTCAAGGGAGGGTGCGGCGTAAGCTGGTCACCTCGTGGTATGAGGGGGAATAGATGCCAAAGGTGCCTGAGAGCCGGCGTATCGGACGCATGGCGGTGAATGAGGTACGCGCTCTGCTGGAGAGACACGGCCACATCGTGCAGGAGATTGACGGCGGTAACGACCACGGAGAGGACCTGCACGTCACCTTCGTGCAGAACGGGCGGCGGACAGAAGACTCCCTGGCCATCCAGGTAAAGGGCGGCGTCTCGACGCGGACCAGAAGGGGGCACCGCGTTCCGGTCGGTGATCACGGGGACAACTGGCGCGATGGCAGGCTACCGGTGCTCTGTGTAGTCCATGATGCCGAGCGGGGTGGCCTCTTCTGGGCCAACGCGAGCCGTCAGCTTCGCCGGGCCGATGCACTGCGCAAGAAGGTGAAGTCCATCGTCGTCTCCAGAGATTCTGTCTTGGACGACGCGAAACTTGCTGGGTTCGTGGAGGGCATGCGCCACTACTTGGCTCGAGAACGCCAAGGTGTTGGTAGGTGGGCGGATATGGCGGGCGTCGAGTTTGCCCCGAACGACATCGTCAAACCCTTCGAGAATGAGGTCTCTGAGCCCATGGTCTTCTGGCAGCGCCGCGGGGAGCCCTTCGCGGTGCTGCTCCACCACGATCTGGATTGGGAGCCAGTGCGCATCGAGGAGCGAATGCTCCGCCTCGAGCCGATTCCGTTGGTCGGTAATGTCATCCTCGACATCGCGGAAGCCCACTGGCTCATGGGCTGCTTCAAATCCACAGAGTGGTGGCGCCGACCGGTCGAGCAGGACCACCCCGCCTGACGCATCAACGGTCGGCCGCGATGTACGGCAGATACCTTCTCAGTAGGTCGCTGCCTCAGCGGAGTTGGGCGGTCACGTTGTTGCGGGGCGCCTTGGTGCGCGCGGCGCGGACCGTCGTGTTGTTGAGCGTCGTCGGGAGCAAGGCCCTGCCCAGCGGGTAGGAAACCTTTCTTGAAGTTGCTTTCCGGGCCGGTCCGATGTCGAAGAATGTACCCATGGATGAGGGTGGGCAGTTCCGGGATGGGCTCGCTGCGCGCATTGCGCACTTTGACAGGGAAGGGGCGCAGCGGACTGCCAACCTGGCGGAGGAGGAGCGGCAGCAGGTACTGGCGTTGTTTCCGCTGGAGAGTTGGGAAGGGCTGGACCTGGAGCGGTACGCGCTGGGGCCCGACGGCCGCAGGAGCGGGCTCTCCTTCTGCCGGCTGATGGAGTACGGCACCGACAATTTCGGCAGTATCCGCGGCGGCAGCGCGGCGAAGCACATCGTCTACCAGCACCGGTCGGGCCAGTGGCGTGTCGTGCCCATCGCATTGCGCGGGCTGGAGGTGAGGGAGGCTTGGGCCCAGGTGTGCTCCGAGTTTGTGACAGCCTTCGACGCGGCGCGAAAGGGAGCGTACGAAGTCCTGGACGACCTGGAGTCCCTGTCGTACGGACAGGCACTGACCACCAAGACACTGGCGGTCTATTTCCCCGGTGAGTTCCTGCCGGTGTTCTCAGCCGCGCACGTCCGCCACTTCACCGCACTGCTTGGCGGCAGGCCCCGTGCAGCGTACTCCTCCGGTGTGCGTACGTGGCGGGCCAACCGCGAGTTGCTCGAACTTCTCGGTGAGTTCGAGGAGTTCAGTGGGTGGAGTCCGCATGAGCTGATGGAGTTCCTGTACGCCTTCCACGATCCTCGTCCGCATGACCGTGTGATCTGGAAGATCGCACCCGGAGAACGCGCCAGCCTCTGGGACGACTGTCTCCTGAACCGTCGTATCCGGATCGGCTGGGACGAGGTCGGCAGTCTGGTGCAGTACGAGACCGACCAGGAGCTCAAGGCGGCGCTGGATCAGCAGTGGCCGCGCAGCGCCGGCGGAAACCTTCGGCTCGCACGGCAGATGCTCGCCTTCCGTGACCTGGAGCGCGGCGATCTCATCGTGGCCAACCGTGGAAAATCCGAAGTGCTGGCCGTGGGAAGCGTCGTGGGAGGGTACGCGTACGATCCCGACGCGCAAGCGCACCGGCACACCGTGGGCGTGGACTGGGACACCTCGTACGCGCATAGTTTCGACGCCCCCCGGCACGCCTGGCAGCAGACGCTCGCCAAGGTGCCTGGCAGCTTGATGCGGGAGATACGGCACGGGCGAGATCAGCGCGAGGCCGGGAAACTCCCCGGCCTGGTCGGTGACACCGACGGGGTCGGCAAACCCGGTGTCGTGGAGACTGCCGCCGAGGTGAAGGGGCCCGGACTTGCCGATGAGGAACTTCCCGATGACGTACGGAAAGTACGGGATCTGCTGGAGCACAAGGGACAGGTTGTGCTCCAGGGCCCGCCCGGCACCGGCAAGACCCGGCTGGCGCTCAATGTCGCCCTGGCCCTTGCGGGACACGCGGACCTGATCGAGGCGACTCCAGGAGAGCGGGCGGCGGTTCTGGCGGAACTGTCCGCCGTACCCGAGGAGGCGGAAGGAGGCGGGAAAGCGGGAGCGTCCGATGAGGCGCGGGCGGCGCGGCTCACGATGGTGACCTTCCATCCGTCCTACGGATACGAGGACTTCGTCGAAGGTTTCAGGCCGGACACGACGGCGGACGGGGCCGGGCTCCATCTGAAGATGAAGGACGGGGTCTTCCTCCGGGTCTGCGCCGCGGCCAAGAAGTCCCCGGACGACATCTACCTGATAGTCGTGGACGAGATCAATCGCGGTGATCTGCCGCGCATTCTCGGCGAGTTGATCACCTTGCTGGAACTCGACAAACGCGGATCGGTCTCCATCACCCTTCCGACCAGTGGGCGACAGCAGACCGTGCCGCCGAACGTCCGCATCATCGGCACCATGAACTCCGCCGACCGCAGCGTGGGCCACATCGACTCCGCGATCCGGCGCCGGTTCGCATTCCTCGACGTACCGCCGGACCTGGACTCTCTGGACGGCGAGGTCGAAGGGCTTGGGCTGGCTTCCTTGCTGGAGGGCCTGAACGAGCGGCTCGACGCGCAGTTCGGCCCGAATCATCTGCTCGGCCAGGCGTACCTTCTCGCCGACGACCGACCACTCGCCACCGCGGAGCAGCTCTCACACGCCTTCCACCACGAAATCGTGCCGCTCGTGACGGACTACTGCCTCGGCCGACCTGAAATGCTGCGGGCCGTGCTGGGCGAGTTGGTGGACGACAGGACAGGAAGAGTCGTTCAGACCAACCCGACGGACCTTCCGGGCATGCTTGCCAAGGTCTTCGTCACGGTCGGCACGACCCAGTCCGTCGATGAGGACGGCACGTCGGCCGAACTTGAGTGGGCCGAGGGGTAGAGGGTGCCGCACGGAGCCGCCAAGCTGAAAGTGACGCTCGACGAGTACGAGTCCGGGAAGGTGCCGAAATCCAGTCTGAGCTCCGACGATCTCGACAGGCTCCGTGAACTCAAGGGCGTCGGGATGGTCGAAAGGAACGACCACTGCGTCCTCACCGCACGGACGACTACCGGGGTTCTGGAGCTCAGCCGCATCCGGCTGGTGCTCCGCCCCAAGTTCCCCATCGCGGGAAATCGACTGATCGACTGGCTCTCGTATGCCAACGGACAGGCCGGCACCGTCGACGAGGCCCTGCGCAATTGGCCTCTCGGCGAGGACGGGTACGCAGGGCTCGTACCCGCCGCCCTGCTGTACGAGTGTCGCCTGCTGCTGCGCCGCGGTCTGCGCAGGGACTACATACGCCGACACCGCGTGGACACCACGCTGCGGGGTCGGCTGAACGTGGAGGCGCAGGCCACCAGATGTTTCGGCGCGGTCGACCAACTGCACGTCGACGCCTTCGAGTACGAGGACGGCGGCTGGGAGAACCTGGTGTGCGGAGCCGCCCTGGCCGCCGCAGCCGAGCAAGTGACTGATCCGGTCCTCAAGCACCAACTGACCACCACGGCACGGGACTTCCCAGCCTCGTCCCAGGTCCAGGACGCGTTGCCGCTGCTCGCCCGTGGGCAGTACTCCGTACTCAACGACCACTACCGGCCCGCCCATGCGTGGGCACGCATGGTGCTCGGTGGCGGCGGCCCCAACGATCTGCTGAACCCGTACGGCTTCGGGGCGCAAGGGCTGCTGCTCAAGCTGGAAGATCTCTGGGAGAGCGTGGTCCAGCGGATGGCGGCCGAAGCAGCGGCTGCTGTCGGTGGCCGGTGGGCCCGGCAGGCGAGCCACCACATCCGGACCCACGGAAGGCACCCAAGGCAGGGGAGTGTCTCCCCGCCCTTCCGCCCCGATGTGCTGCTGTCCTTCGCCCAGCCTTCCGCGCTCCCCGGAACCACGCCCTACCTGGCCGTCGACGCGAAGTACAAGAACTACGCGAAGGACAACGTCTCCCGTGAGGACCGCCACCAACTCCTGACCTACATCGCCGGCTACACAGACCCCGGCAATCCAGTGGCCCTGGTGGTCCACCCCGACCCGGAGGGACCGTCCGACCACCATCTGAAAATCCGTGGGCCGCGTGGGTTGGTCGGGCACATCCTGGTGCTCGGCCTGGACACTCGCAGCGATCCGAAGACCGCGGCCGAGCCGCTACGGGAGGCGGTCGCCGATTTCGCCGCATCCATGGCCGGCCATGGCCGAGCACCGACCGGGAAGGTGGGCAGCTGAGCCTCAGGCCGCCGGTATCCACCGCTCGTCACTCGTCCGGACGCGGAACCCTCAGGCCGATGGCCCGAGGGTTCCTTCAACCGGGCTCAGCCGCCTGAGACGGTCGATCCGGATCAGCCCAGCCGCTTGAGTTCGCGCACGGCCGCGGGCAGTGCCAGGCACAGGGCGAGCGAGGTCGCGAAGCCGCCTCCCCCTGCCAGAACGGCTTCAGTGGTGTCAGCGCCTGCTCGAAGCACCAGCAGGCTGACGACGAGGCCGACCACCATGGAGCAGGCAACGTACAGGGCCAGCCACAGCTGCCACGTACGGCCGGAACGGACTGTCGATTCGGGCATGGACTCGATCCTTTCGAGGGTCACGGACAAGAAGAGGGAAGGGCGGGTAGGAGGAAACGGCGGTGGCAGGCCGTCACAGTGGCTCGGCCAAGCCGTGGAGCAGGTGTTCGGCGAGTTCGGCGCGCAGCCGACTCAGTGCCGAGGCGTACGAGGCGTAGGCGTCGACGCGTTGACCGAGCTCGCCGAGGAGGCCAACGCAGCGCCGTTGTTGCCCGATCGGCGGAAAACGCATCGGAAGGTGGCCCAGAGCGGCGGAGCTCAGTGAGGGAGCCGCTGTGGCTGCGGCGCGGTGGGACATCCACTCGCGCGCGTACTGGAGGCCGAGGTAGGCGTGGAGGTACAGGGGGTCGATCTCGGCATCCGGACGTACACGCAGACGCATCACGTTCGAACTGAGCAGCCATCCGGCCTGCGCGCCGGCGACCAGGGCGGGTTGTTGCTGCGCACCCGTCCGCACGCAGACGATGTCGTTCGGAAGCAACTCGAATTTCTCGAAGCGCTCGGCTGTCTTCCACGGCACGCGCGCCCTGGGTTCGTCCGCGATTCTTCCTCCGACGAGGTCCTGCGGGAAGACGAGAGGAACACCGGCGTCCGCCGTGCGTGCCTCTGCGGGGAGGCGGGTGTATGACGGACCGGACTGGATCTCGCACAGATCGTCAAGCACCGCCTCGACCCAGCCGCTGGGTCCCGTGCTGCCGCCGTAGCCGTTCTCCGTACCCAACTCAGGCTGCTCCAGCAGGCGAAGCATGTCCGCATACTCTGCTGCCTCATCACTGACTTCGCGCAGCCGGGCCGCAACAGGAACAGCACCATAATTTCCACCCCCGAGGTAATCGGCAGGGCGCAGCGAATACTCCTCGCCGCGGATGTCCGCGCGTGCCTTGACGACAGCCGAGAAGCCTCGGTCGGCAGCACGCAACGCGTATCCCTCTCCCTCCGGGCACTGCTCGCCGTCCAGCCACGGGCGGACCACTGCCGTGATCGCGTCGCAATCCGTGTCCCGCAGCACCCGTCGACGCCGGACTTTCGCTCCCAACTCCTGAGCATCGACGAACAGGATGTCCTCTCGTACCGGGTGATCGACTCGTCGCAGCAACCACAGAGAAACCGGCACTGGCGTCGCGGAGAACAGGTGCGACGGCAGCGTGATGACACACTCCACAGCCCCTCTGCGCACAAGGGCGTGGCGGATCTCGCGCTCGGCAGTGTTCACCGAGTTGCCTGCCTTCACCGGCATGACCACCGCCGCTCGGCCGCCGGGTGCCAGCCCACCGAGGACGTACTGCACCCAGGCAAAATTGTCATTGCCGCGGGGTGGTGATCCGTACGACCAGTCTCCCGTCCGGCGCCCGGGACCAGGTGCGTCGCTCATGTTGAACGGAGGGTTCGTCAGCACGGCGTCGGCGCCGTACTCGCGGTCGGGTGGCCATCGGTCGGACCGGGTGCTGGTCAGATTCGGCCGCACGCCGAGGTGGAGAAGGTACAGACTCGCGACCGCCTGCAGCCGGCCGTCAAGCGTCTCGCCGTACACGATCCCGCGCGCGTCTCCGATGCGGCGATACGCAGCCGCCAGCATCTCTCCGCCCCTCGCGTAAGGGTCCAACACCGTGGCGCTCTGTCCAGGAGCAAGCACCAAAGCCGCGGCCAACGAGGCCAGACCCGCCGGGCTGCAGAACTCCGAACTTTGCAGCCCCTCCCTGGCGCTGAACGATTCCCACACAAGTTGGAATGCGCCAACCTCTGTGCCTGCCGCTGTCCGTACCGCCGTTGTGAGGTCGTCCCAGCTCCGCGGTTCCAGTTGCAGCAGGCTGCTTCGCATGTCGGTGCGGTCGCCGTTCCGGCGCAGCGTGTACTGAGCCATGTCGCCGAGTGAGCGGAGAAGCCCTGGCACGTCTCGTGAGCTCTGACCTGCCGACATGGCATCCTCAATTCGGCGCCACTGTTCCGGCTCCGCATGTCGCACGTACATCACGATGAGGCAGAGATTGACGAAATCTGCCATCGGCGCCGGACCCCGGACCCGATCCGCAAGTTTGCCCATCAGCTGATCAACGGCCTTCTTGTCCTCGGCCCCGGTGCGCTGAGCGGGGCTCCCCGCACCTCTCCGTGCCGCCATCGGTCGACCACTGCCGGTTCGTCCGAATCGATCGGCATAGGTGGTTCCCGCCTGCTCCCCGTTCAGCAACCGCGGTTCCGGAATGGTGCGGTTCGCCAGCCAGCGCCCGATCTCGGCCTCGTGGAACAGCTCTGTATCACCTGATCGCACCGGGGTGGGAAAGTCTCCGTGCCGCCGCGCCCAGTTCGACACGGCCGGGCGACTGACACCGACGCGCTCTGCGATCTGGTTCCGGGTAACAAGACCGGCTTGTTCTTCATGTGACAACTCCATGGCGACTCCCGAAGGTTGGGCTGGTTGAACTTTCCGACGTGAGGACCGTACGAGGGGGAAGGCGCACCGGCAAATGCGCATTCACGGTGCTCACTCCGCTTGCGTGAGGGAACGACGAGCCGTCCGACACCTGACCGTTGTCGCTGAACCAAAGAAGCAAGCAGAGACTGGGGCACTGATGCGCGCACTGAGGACCCCGATAGCGGGATTCCATCATTATGGGGGTTAACAAATCTGCTGACGTGAGCAGTACGCGATGGACGGGACTTCTCCCCGTCCAATCAGCTCGACCCGTCTGGGCGAGCACAGAAGGCCCGGACCCTCGTTCTCGGACAAGGTCGCCCGACTCGCGGCGGGAGCGGTCTGCCCGGCGTAGAACTCATGAGGGCGGGCGGGGGTGAAGACGTCTCGCGCACCGGGCCGAGGCCGGCCCCGCAAAAGGCTGACGGGGAAGGCGACGAGTGCTGTCGGACGAGACATGGCGTGAGCTGCTTGGGCAGGGAACCACCCGCACATTTCGCGAGCGCAGTGTGATGTTGAGACAGGGTTCCGCAGGAACGCACCTGCTCGCTCTCACCGACGGCCTGGCCAAGGTCGTATGCCGGGAGCCGGGCGGAGTCGTGACCTGGCTGGCCTTCCGGGGGCCGGGTGACCTGTTGGGTGAGGTGTCCGTCTTCAATGGGACCCCGCGTACGGCGGAAGTGGTCTCGCTCACCTGCTGCACGGCTGTCGTGCTGGAAGCGGAGAGGTTCCGCCGGTTCGTCGAACGGCGCGGTCTCGTAATGGACTTGATGCGCCAGGCCCTCTCCCGGCTGCGCGAATCCGACGCACACCGCACCGAACTGCTGACCCTGCCGGTGGTCGTACGGCTGGCGCGGGCGCTCCTGCGTTTGGTCGAACTCACCGCGCCCGGAGCCGAGTCCGACGTCGTACGGCTGACCGGTCTGAGCCAGGAGGAGATCGCCCAGGCGATCGGCGTGACCCGCAACGCCGCCATCACAGGACTGCAACGGCTGCGGGAGTCGGGCGCGGTCGAGACGGCCCGCCGGGCGATCGTCATCAAGGACATGAAGGTGCTGCGCGACTGGGCGACGACCGCCCGGTAAACCCCGACGGCGACGGTCTTCTCTCCCCTCGGTTGAATGAACGCTGTCCGCCCGAGGGCGGGCTCCCCCACGTGAGCACGCCGCCGCTGTGACGTGGGACACCCGCGAAGCGCCCTCCACTGTGCAGTCGGACGGACGGATCCGACAGAACCTCGAAGCAGCCGGCCAACGGCTTCGTCCCCGCCCCGCTTCCACGAGGAGATCCCGCATGTCCACGTCCGTTCCCGCCCCATATTCCGAGAGCCGAGCGCTGCCTCCCTACCGCGCCCTGTTCGCCGTTGACGCGAAGGACTTCACGGGCCTGCCTGCCGTGCAGCACGGACCGGTGAGCCAGTTGATCCCCGAACTGGTCGACCAGGCGCTGGAGCAGGCCGGGCTGCACGAGCTGCGTGACTCGAAGCGGTTTCCGGCCAACACCGGGGACGGCGTGGTGTTCGGTTTCGACCCGGCGTTGCTGCCCTTCGTCCTCTGGCCGTTCCTGGGCGTGCTGGACGACATCCTCGGCGCGTACAACAGGCAGAGTGTCGGCCCTCGCATCCGGCTCCGGGCCAGTGTCCACGTAGGACCGCTGCCGGACGCGGACAACCCCGGCGACGGCAACGGCACCGCCCGCAACGACACGCACCGACTGCTGGACTCCCGTCCGGTCAAAGCCATCATGGCGGCGGCGAGCGAAGAGGTCACCCACCTGGTGGCGGTCATCTCCGAGCGCGTCTACGAGGACGTCGTGCTCGGCGCGTACACCGGACTGCACCCGGACCGCTGTGTGGAGGTGCCGGCCACCGTGGAGGGGAAGAACTTCGCGCAGCGGGCCTGGCTGTACGTCCCGTCGCCGTCGGGAAACCTCGTACAGGCGGGTGTACGGCCGCGCGAGGAGTCTGCGGCGCAGGGCAGCGAATCCAACGATCGGGAACAGGACCCGGTGACACGGCCCGGCACACGGTACAGCGGCAACAAGCAACACGTGGGCGAGGGCGCCGCCGTGATGGGGAACGTTGGACGGGACGTCACGTACACCGGCGGGTCCACGTCGTACCGCGGTACCAACCAGCACTGGGGCAGCGGCGACAACGTGACGGGTGACAAGCAGGTCGGCGGGGCCGGAGACGGCCGGTGAGCGCTGAGGCCGGTGCGGATGGGGGCTCGATCGGTTCGGACGCCGACGAACGAACGGACGCCGGGAACTCGTACCGGGACAACCAACAGCGGCTGGGTCAAGGCGCACAAGTCATGGGCCCGGTGGGCGGCAACGTCACCGTGATCAACGGAGCACCGCTCGACGAGACCGTCGCGGACCTGATCGTCCCCCCACGACTGCGCGAAGGTCCCTATCCTGCGGCCGATGTCCGCGCCCGACTGCGCGCGTTCGCCGAACCACCCACCTTCAGACAGTGCCGCAAGGTTCTGGACAGCCACATTCTGGTGCTGAGGGCGGGCAGTGGCACCGGTGCGAGCACAGCGGCGTTCGCCTTGCTCGCGGAGCGGTACGGAACCGACGGCATCACCGGTATCGACTCCCCCGACGACCTCTCGCGCTGGCGCCCGGCCGAAAGGCGCGGATACCTGCTGCAGGGGCTCTCACCCGCCGCTGCCGTCTCTCTCAGCGAGGTCGTGCTCACCGGACTGGCCGAGCAGTTGCGCCTGTCGGGCGCCCACCTGGTCGTCACCGTACGGTCGGAGACGAAGCTCCGTGTCGACACGGAGCCGTGGCAGGTGGTGCACCTCCCGCCACCATCGGTCGAGGTGGCCTCGAAGCGCCTCAAGACCATGCAGGACGCGGACAAACTCACCACCGAGCAGAGCGCCGAAGCGCTGGGACACCTTGTTTCCGCCGACTTCGCCGACTATCTGCGCGCCCATCCGCTGCCACAGGACGGTGTCGAAGTGGCGGAGGGACTACGTGAACTCGTCGTATCCGGAAAGCCCGCCGCATCCGTACTCGACGATCTGCGGGCCGGCAGCATCACGGCGGCCCGGAAAGCGCTGGCGGAAGCGGGCGACCGGGCCGACAGACTCTCCCTGATGGCGGCGATCTCACTGCTCTCCCAACAGGACCGTACGGTCCTTGAGAAGTTCAGCGCGATTCTGCGTCCCCACATAGAGGAACGCGGTGGCCGGGCACCTGACGCGTCCGGGCTGCCTGAGCCTGTCGATACGCGGAGACCGGCCACGGAGAGGTCCCGAACGGGACGCGACCTTCTCGGGCCGTCCTTCGAGGAGCGGCTGGAAGCCGTCGGCGCACACCAACTGCCGCTCCGCTTCGGATCCGCGCAGCGCTATCCGGTCCAGCCGGTCGCGTTCTCCGGCCGGCACAGGTCGGAGGCCCTGCTGCGCTGCCTGTGGCTCGACTACGAAGGCATGGCGGACCTGATGTGGCGAACCTTGGGAGAAATTCCCCACCACTCCGGCATCGAACTGGCTGCGGGCCAGGCGATCGGGAAGGTACTGGCCCACGCGACCGGCCCGGACACGCTGCGCCAGTTGTATCCCTTCGCCGTCTCGGACAGACGCTGGCAGCGCCGGCTAGTGGCCTACGCGCTCGGCGAGATGGTCCAGCACCCCGCTCTCACCAGCGCGGTACGGGAACAGTTGCGGCAATGGAGCCGAGCCGCTCCCATCCCTCTCCGCTGCACCGTGGCGGAGACCTGTGCGGGCAGCTACGGCCTGGCCCGGCCTGCCGTCGCCCTGAAGCTGCTGGACTCCGTGCTCAACGGTCCGGACAAGGAGTTAGAGGACAGACTGCGTACCGCGGTGTCCTTCGCTCTGAGCACCCTTCTCTCCGAGGACGCCAACCGCCCCCTCGTCCTCGACCGCCTACGGGAGTGGCAGCGGGCCGCTCCGGGCACACAGCAGCACGCCTTGGCGGTTCACTTCATCGAATGGGTCAGCCTTTCGACCTTCCCCCGGCCAGGAGCACCGGGCGAACGGCGTGTGCGTCTCGCCGACCTGCTCACGGACCACCCCGAGCGGGCCTTCGATCTCGTGGTCACGGCCTTGAACCACCCCGCCACCCACGAAGCGATGGCGAAGGGGCTGTCCCTGATCGAGAGCGACCCGGCCCAACGGCGTCGGACCGCCTTCCCGGACTTCCTCTCCGCACTCTCCGGTACGGCCCGAACCAACCGCGGCGTCCTGCGATTCGTCCTACGCCGCCATCGCGTACGTACGGCCTCCTCAGCAGAAGGGTTCGCCTCATGACCAGTCCGCTCATCGCACCTCTGACATCCTCGCCGGTCTGGCAGTTGCTCCGCCTCCGCTTCAGTGCCCCGGAGAACCGGGCCCTGGTGTTCCTCGCGGACGGCGGCACCGATGGAATGGTGCCGCCCCGTGGCGGCGACTACTGGGGCTATCCTCGGCCGACATTGCGCGCGGTCCGTCAGGAAGACTATTTCGACATCGTGTGGGTCTCGCTCACGGAACGGCGGATCTCGGTCGACATCCCGCGCCGACCGCCGAAGCCCTCTGCCCGGTACGAGGTCGCCTGGCGAATCAGCAACCCGGTCGTCGCGGCAAGGAACCGGATCACCGAGGAACAGGCGGAGCATCTGGTGGCCAGCCACATCAATGAGGCCGCCACCCTGCCCGGCGCCGCCGCCCCGCTGCGGCAGCCGCCACCTCACTTCGGCATGACCGAGGTCGAACCGCCCGGCCAGCCCCGGGTGATCGACGGCTTCGGCCTCACGTACTGGTTCCTGGATCCACCGGCCGCACTCCTGCCCATCCCCGGCACTGGTGCGGAACCCGCCCTCCCGTCGGGCTTCGGAGAGGCCCACCGTGAGGCGTACCGCTTCTACCGGGAAGTGATCGCGGGCGGCCCCGTCGGCCTGGCCGCCCTCTGGCTCCTGAACCAGCCGGAACAGGCGAAGGACGTGCTCGACTGGACAGTCGACCACCGCAACCTCCTGTCCGACAAGGACAGTTGGGAACACACCCTCGCAGCGACGCTCCAGTCGCTGACACCGGAGGACCGGGGCTTCGTCGGAGTCAACCTGGCGCGTGTCCTCAGCGACATCGGGGTCCCGCAGGGCGACGAGATTCTGCACCGGCTCGGCCACGCCGAGGGGGCCGGGGGCTGGAACGGATCGTACGGCGATCCACGCTGACCCCGGCTGCGTTCTACCCGTCGAGTGCCGGACGAGGACGAAGGGAGCCGCGCGCAGTTGCTCGACGTATCGACTCGCTGCGCTCTGTCGCCGCCTCCGACTACGCTCGATCAGACAACCCTGTCCACGCGCGAGAGGTTGCCGAGATGGGCGACGAGGATGGCCTGTCCCCTGAAGTGCGACGCAGGATCGAAGAAGCTCAAGCCAGGATGACGGAGGAGCTTTTCGAGGAAACGCTCCGCACCAAGATCAACTTCGAGCCCGACGATCTGGGCACGTTGCTGGATCTCGTGGCGATCGGCATCACCAACAGCACGTGGCGCAATAGCTGCGTCGAGAACTGGCATGCCGAAGGGCGGCTGTCCGACGGCGACATGATGCGGATCAACAGCCACACCACGGATGCCATCCGCCGGCGGCTGGCCAGGTGGACCACCGAGATCGGGATCACCTCAGCCAGTGGCAGCGCACTGGCTGAGGTCGACATGGAAGAAGTGGACACCTTCGCCATCCGCCTCTTCCGATGGACAACAAACCCCAAGCGCAAGCTCACCACTGGCATCACGCTCGGTGAACTGGCACGTACTGCGGAAGACCTCAGAGAGTATGAGGACCACGCAGATGTGAGTCTCGGCGGATTCGCCGGGCAAATGGAAGACCGGGGAATCCGATTCGGCCTGCTCCGGACGGCGTGCCATGGCGCTCTCGCCTGCTCGTGTTGGTGGAAACACCCTGCCTGGCCAGCTCTTGTCGAGCGTTACGTCTCCGTCCTCGATAACCCGACTGACCCTCACTGGGGCCCCGGCGGTGAATGGCGCACAAGGCTTGGCGCCGAGCCGCATTCCGTACAGGACCGCGCCGGACTGCGAGCCACGTTGTTGAAGGCCCCGTGGAAGCTGGATGACTGCGCTGCCACGTGGGTCACGGACTCCGGGATCGGGTACCTGTCCCACTCGTGAGGAGCACCATGCCCGACAACATCCGCCCAGCAACCATGCGCACACGGCTAACGCCGGGCTGAGAACTCGAACTCTTCCGCCCCCATGAGAGGTGCTGGTTGAGCCAGACATGGGACGAAGACCATCCCCGATCGAAGCAGACAGGACCATCGGAAGATGCGATACGCACAACAATCGCCGAGAGACTGTCTGGGGCGACTGGCGGACAGCCTGTCACAGGGATGCGATCCTTCGCGCGAGCACACCGCCCCGTGGCCCCGAACGCGACGTCCCTCGTCGTACCAGCCGAGGCCGCCCGAGCCGCCTTCGTATCCGTCCGTTCGCCGGCCAGCCCCATCCCAGCCCTTCAGTGCGGCACACCAAGGTCAGAAGCGGTCAGTCCAACCGGATCCAGCGCAGCTCGTAGACCCAAGTAATACCTGGCCGGAGCCCTGTGGTGCTCCAGAGCGCCGTTGATTCCCAAGCTCAGAGCGCGAGTTCGATTCTCGTCACCCGCTCCACGACAAAGGCCCAAGTCGGCGACTTGGGCCTCCTTTGTTATCTGGACTATGCAGAAATACCGGCGCGCACTTCGTATGCCCCTAAGTGGCTCGTGCGCCCCTGCCCAAAGACTCCTGGAAAGGAAGGTCACGCCGCTGCGCCCAGGTCCACGCCCGATACAGAATCCCGTCGAGGTTCCGTGGGGACGCTACGGACAATCCTCTTCAAACTTCGCCGCAGCGAGGTGGGGCATCTTGCTGCACACCGCTTCCAGGGGTACCGCATCCTTGGCGGGGCAGTCCTCTTCGAGTTTCACCGCGCCAAAGTCCAACTTGGTCTCTTTGGGGACCGCCTTGCCTGTCTTGATGTTCTGTGGACAGACTTTCCTGTGCCGATCAAGGGCTTGCATTCGGCCCCGGCCCAGGCTGTCGATTGCTGATGAATACCGATCCCGAAGCGACCGAAGAGATGTGCGCTCTGGGAGATTCTTATCAATCCACCCCATTCGCCCATGCGATCCTGGTGGATCAGGTGGAAGATGCCAACGTCTCACCCGGGCCACTCGAAGCTCCTCGTGACATCATCGCCCCACTCCTCCCCAGGTAACCGAGGGTTGCCTGGGCCAAGACCTGGTAGACCTCACCCGGCGGTGGTTTCGGTGAGTTGAGGGCGTTTGGCCGGGCGGCGTTCAAGATGGGCGACTACGCCGGTGTAGAAGCGGTCCACGGCATCGTCCACGCTTCGGATGAAGCCGGAGTCGCCGTTGCCGCGAGTGCTGCCCATGCCCTTCAAGAGGGAGAGCCGGAAGCCGGCGATCTGGGCGCCGTCTCGTGGGAGGATGTCTGCCGGCTCGGGGCGGAGCCGTTCCAGAGTGCCGCGCGGGCCCCCGCCCTGCCCCTCGATGAGGGTCTCGATATGCAGGTCGGCCGGCGCTTCGGCGAGTTGACGGATCAGGCGCTTGGCCCAGGTGAGTGGATAACCCTGTTCCGGTGCGGGGATGTCGATGGAGGTGCGCAACCTGCCGGTGCGCAGGTCGGCGGCCAGGGACAAGGCACCCTGCGTGCCGTCGATACGGAGTTCGGCGTGCAAGCGGCCGTCCTCGCAGAGATGGTTGGCCAGAGTGACGCGGCGGGTATGAGGGTCGGTGCCGCGTTTGGCCCGCTGTACAGGCAGAACTTTCTGGCCCAGTTCACCACCGAGCCGCAGACAGACCTGGCGGACGAGGCGTTCCCAGCTCTCGACCACCTGGATGGCGTGCGGGTCGCCCTGGCAGAGAGTCTCCTCATCGATTCCCTTGCGTACCGGCACCCAGGCGGGTCCCATGTTCTGGAAACCGTGACAGCCGGAATTCTCGTGCTGGAGATACTGCAGAAGTTCGAGGAGGAGCCAGGCATGGGCGGCGTTGCCGACGCCTTCGTGACGGATCAACATCTGCGCCTGGTGAGCGACCTCCGCCCAGGACAGATGCCACAGCGCCACTTTGTGCTTGCGCCGGCCGTCCACCTTGACATCCACCGGGGGCCTGCCGTCCAGAGCCACGTCGTTCGACAAGGTGATCACGGCCTCGTAGCCGCGCCTCGCCGCGATGTCCATGTAGTCCTGCACTTGGGCGGCCCTGAGCGCGTTGCCGTTGGTCTTCGTCTCCACCAAGGCGGTCCACAACTTCCCCGCGCGCTCGACGCGAATGACGCCGTCAGGCCGCTTGGGTGTGTCACCGTGCGGCAGTGAGACCTCCGTGAAGGTCTCCGTACGGCCGGCGGGAGCGCCGAACGCGGCGGTGAGCCTGCGCCCGTACTCCGGCACCTGCGCCATCACCGAGAGCAGGATGGAAGTCGCCCTCATCTCCCTTTCCCGATCGCTTTTTAGAGACGGGACAGGGAAGAGTCGGGCATGTCGCCACGCGTCATTCTCGGCGAGTGACTTCCCGCCCGTCTTGGGAAGAACGACCTTCTTCTTGGCGGTACGGGGACGCCGAGGCTCGGGCACACCGACGACCTTGGGCGCTGCCGGCTGCTCGGGCTGCGTCGCCGAGGGCTTCATGGCCGGAGTGCCGAACACCGCGGCGGAAGGCGCCGGGGCTGCCTCCGCCACCGGCACTTCGGGTTCCTCCTCGGACGCATCGTCCACATCGATGCCGAAATCCGTTGCCAGACCCGCCAGACCGCTCGCGTACCCCTGGCCGACGGCCCGGAACTTCCACGCCTCCCCTCGCCGATACAGCTCACCAAAGATGAATGCGCTCTCCGTATCCGCGTCATCGATCGAGAACGTGAGAAGTGGCTCGCCAGTACGGTCGGCCAGCGTGATGCGCAGCTCGTCCAGATCGCCGAACCGCGCGCCGCCATACCTACTGGCCGCCAGGACTACGCATTCCACACCAGACGACATGGCGCTCAGATCGAGGGTGATCCGGTCCTCGCTGCCGTCGGCAGTGGGCGTCTTGCCCAGCAACTGCACGCTGCCGTCTGCCGAAGCCGGGTTGTTGTAGAAGAAGAAGTCCGCGTCACTACGCACCTTCCCGTCCCCGCCCACCAGCAGCAGGGAGACGTCCGCGTCCCCGTCCCCTGTCGCGCTGCGCCAGGCCAAGCTCAGAACCACAGCACTGATGTCCTCGCTCAGGACATCCAGTCCGACATTGGCACCCTTGACCATCTCCAGCATGCGGCCCCCAGCCATGCGACCACGCCGGACCCCGCGACGTGGGCCGACCGGTCATGCAATGTGATCCAAAGCACACTCCCCATGTGCGAAGTGAACCCTAGCGTGCGATGCGCCCCCCTAGAGGGCCAATAGGACGATTGGGTACCGATTCCCCCGGTCCGCGCCCGTCAACTGGTGTCCCGCACGCCGGCAGACGGCCTACTCGTACGCACACCAACGCTCCCGAGTCCGATCAAGTCGGCTACGACCCACCCAGGCCGAGATATTGGCTGACCAGAGCACTGAGGTGCCCTAGGCGCCGCGAATTCCCAAGCTCAGAGCGCGAGTTCGATTCTCGTCACCCGCTCCACGACGAAGGCCCAAGTCAGCGACTTGGGCCTCCTTTGTCGTCTGGACGTCCTTGCGACCCATGCCGTTCGCGTGCCGTGGCGACCCCTCCGACCAGACCGAACGTCGAGGATGGGACTGAGCCGTGCGCACGTGAATCGTTCGCGGAGTTCTGTCGGATGTGTGTAGCGCTCAGGACGAACTGCGTTGCAGCCCCGAGTAGCCGATCCCTCGGATTTCCTCAGCCACAGCCGACAGGCTGGTCGCCTCGTTCAGGCCCGACACGAGGGCAGGGCTCAGCGGTCGCAGTGCGTACACGCGGCGGACCGCTGCGTGGTTCACGGGGACCTCGTAGTAGTCCTCGGCGAAGCGCTGGTACGCCTTTGGGGAAGGGTCCGTGAGGAGGTGGAACAGTCGGTTCGCACCGTCGGGGTCGTCGTAGCCTGCTGGGAAGTCGATCGTTCCGTGTCTCCACCGGGTGTCAGCCGTCTCACGCCATATGCAGGCCGTCACGGCAGGCACGTGGTCCCCGTTGCTGAAAGCGGGTTCCTCCACACACGAGCGGAAGTGCGTGGGCACCCCGTCGATCACGCCCGGCCAGACTTCACCGTCGTTTGCGCCCAGGCTCATCGGTGACTCGTGATCGAAACCGCGCACGTAGGCGCCCGCCGCCGAGAAGACGATGGAGTACTCGTCCCCCGAGCCGTTGCGCATCGAGGCCATCTCCTCACCCTCGGCCCAGGCGGAGTTGAAGGAGTAGTACCGGTACTCCCAGTCAGGGCTGAGGATCGCATAAACCCTCAGGCAGGCCCGCCTGGTCCCGGGTGGCAGCCGCAAAGGTGGCAGGGCGCCGCTCAGTGAGTGCACCGCCCGGTCGGCGCCGCGTGCGGCTGCCGCCTCCATGGAGAGGTCCAGGACTTCGGCCGGGCCGATCACGTGGCCGGCCGGGCGATGGACGGCGGGCGGCGTGACGAGGTCGATCAGGCCGGTCATATCCGGGACACCAGGGCCGCGGAGGTCCGTGCCGAGTCGCGAAGGCACGGTACAAGAGCGAAGGGCCAGGGCGTGCTGTTGTCCCGTATGCGGGGGATGATCGAAGTATGAGAGGCGATGATCCGCTGGTGTTCGGTGCGGAGCCGGGCCTACAGGGCTGTCAGGAGGCGGTGACGGGGACAGCCGCGTCGGTGACGGGTCCTGTCCGGCGGGTCCGGGCCGAAGGCGCCGCCGATCATGGCGGCTCCGTGCGGTCGTCGGCCCGGCGGCGGGGAGGGGGCGGTGAATGAAGGATTTCTCCTCAGGCGGTACGAAGCCCTCCTGGGCGCCGTGCCGCAGTCGGTCTGGGTGTTGTCGGCCGACGGGGTCGTCACTCTGTTGATGGGCAGCGGGATGCCGGAGAAGCTGTGGCACCCCGACGGTGGGAGCACATGGATGGATGCGGTGCATCCGAAGGACCGGGACTGGTTCCAGCGGGCGTGGCGCAAGGCTACTCAGCAGCGGTCCCCCCTCGACACGATCGTACGAGTACGGCTTGAGGACGCCCCCGACCGTTTCCGCCACATCAAGATCATCGCCGCACCTGTCCTGGACCGGGGCGGGGAGCTGGAGTGGGTCGGTACCGCCACCGATGCCGAGGACCACTGGCGCACCCGCATGCGGGAGAAGCTGCTGGCTCGTATGGCACCGGTACCGGCCGCGCACAACCTGTCCGAGGCCTTTCTGACCAGTGCGGCGGCCGTCGTGCCTGAACTCGCCGACGCCGTCGCCATCTTCCACGTACCGGGCGACGCCGAAGCTACTTTTCGGACTTCCGAGGGCGTACCGGCCACGGCGTCGGCAGAGCGGGTGGGGCTCGCCCCCGGGCTGCCTCCCATGCATCCGTTGGACGCGGACTTCTTGCTGGGACCGGCCGTACTGAAGGCCATCGAGAGCCAGGAGGCAGGGCTGCTGACCTTCCCGCCCGGAAGGCCGCCCGAAGACAGTCTGTCCAAGGTCTCCGTCCGGTGGCTGCGGAAAGCCGAGGCGACGAGCGTGACCCTGCTGCCCGTCGTGGTGGACGGCCGGACTGTCGCGCTGGCGACGACAGCGACCTGCCGGGGCAACCCGCCCTCGGACAAGGCCGACCTGTACCTGCTGCAGGACGTCTTTCAGCAGATGAGTGAGCCCCTGCGCCGGACGATGGAACTGCAGAGCATCCGCGACATGGCCCTCGTACTGCAGCAGTCCTTCCTGGCCGTCCCGCCGTCCGTCGAAGGTCTCGTCATCACGGCGCTCTACCATCCGGCCGACTCGGCCGCCGAGGTCGGCGGCGACTGGTACGACGCCGTCCGGCTCTCGGCAGACTCGCTCGCCCTGTCCATCGGCGACATCGCAGGTCACGACCTGGACGCGGCCACCGCGATGGGGCGTGTCAACAGCATGCTGAGAGGACTCGCCTACGACAGCGGCCCGGCCGCCAGCCCGGCGGCCACCCTGAGCCGACTCGACCGCATCGTGCAGGCGCTCGACAGCCCGTCGATGGTCACGGCGGTGCACGCGGTCCTGCACCGGCGGGCGGACGATGCCTGGCACATCGCTCTGTCCAACGCCGGCCACCCTCCGCCCCTGCTGATCCCGGCCGACGCGCCGTCGCGATACCTGCACGACCTCACCGCCTCGGACCCACCGCTGTGCGTCGGCGAGGCCCTCCCCCGTACCGACCTTCACGCGGTCATCCGGGAGGGCGACACCCTGGTGCTCTACACCGACGGACTCGTGGAAGTGCCGGGCACGGACATCGGTGACCGTCTCCGGCGCCTGCGTGAGCACACCGACGCGCTGGTCCGAAAGGGGGTGTCCCAGTTGACCCTGATCCGAGGGCTCCTGCCGCCCGTCCAGAACCGCTGGGACGACATCGCCGTCATCGCCCTGCAAGCCCGGAGGGAGCGGTGATACCCCGCCCTGCCGATGGCTTTCCGCCCACCGATGGCTTTCCTACGGTTCCGGGGATACGCAGAGCGGGCGGCTGGCCGGTTTGGCCGGCCGGCTGGCCGAACACATGCTCATCCCACTGTTTCCGCTGTTTCACTTGCGACCGGAAAACCACGTTTATACCGTTACCGAGCCGTCCCTGACCGAAAGAGGCGCCGCATGAATGCACCGCACGATCGACAGAGCGGACTTGCCACCTCGCGCGCCCACTCCGCCCGGGTGTACGACTACATTCTGGGCGGCAAGGATCACTATCCCGTTGATGTCGAAGCGGGTGACGCCATGTGCCGGCACTGGCCCGCCCTGCCCGTCCACATGATGGAAAACCGCCGGTTCATGCACCGCGCCGCCCGCTTCCTCGCCGAGGAGCGAGGCATCCGCCAGTTCCTCGACGTCGGAACCGGTCTGCCGACCTCGCCCAATCTGCATGAGGTCGTGCAGGAAGTGGCGCCGGAATCACATGTGGTGTACGTCGACAACGACCCCGTCGTCCTCGCCCACGCCCGCGCCCTGCTGCAGAGCTCGGCCGAAGGGGCGACCGCGTACGTGGACGCCGACATGCACGACCCCGACACCATTCTGGACAGCCCCGAGTTCCGTGACCTCATCGATCTGAACCGGCCCGTCGGCCTGATGCTGATCGGCATCCTGCACTTCATCCTGCCTCCGGACGACCGGCGCCTGATCAAGCGGCTGCTGGAACCGCTGCCGTCCGGCAGCTATCTGGCGATGACCATCGGCACCGCGGACTTCGCACCCGAGGAAGTCAACCGGGTGGCAGCGGAATACCGGCAGCAGAACATGCCCATGGCGCTACGCGATCTCCCCACCGCCACATCGTTCTTCGATGGACTGGAACTGCAGGAGCCAGGAGTCACCCAGGTGCACGCCTGGCACCCCGGCCCCGAACAGGCCGGCATCGACGGCCGCGACATCGCCATGTACGGGGCGGTTGCCAGAAAGCCCTGAAGTGGTGACCTGCGCCGGGATGATGCCTCGTGCGATGCGGTGCGGGGCGGTACGGGGCGGGTGGCCGGGCTTGTCCTGTGAAGGAGTGGGCGAGCCGTGTGCCGTGATGGGCGGCCGGCAGTGCCGACCCCGGGGCGGCGGGAGCGCCTCCTTATCGCCAGCGGCAGCGATCGGCCCCCGCCCGCTACCTGTCGTCTTCGCCGACCGCGCGGCGTGGGGCGCCCTCGCCTACTTCCTTGCGTCCGGATGGCGGAAGACCACGGCCTGCTGGGAGGACAACGACTTCTCGTCTCCGCTCGTCTCCGCTCGTCTCCGCTCGGGCCCCGAACTACCAACTCCTTCTTGCCGCAGTCCTCAATGAGGCTGTAGGCAGTACCCCTCACGGCTATGTCGCTTCCGAACGTCCAACCTCCGGCGGGCAGTTCGAGTAGTTCACGCGCTCTGTCGGCCGGCCGGTGTCAGCCGTCGGCCAGTGACGCGAGGACGATCTCTCGCGCCGACTGGACCGTGGGCGCGAAGGCGGCCGGATCACGGCCGATGCGTTCCGCGCCGGCGCGCATGACGCCCGACAGCAGCTCCACCGCGAGGTGCACGTCGCCGACGTCGCGGAATTCCCCGCGCGCGATGCCGTCCCGGACGACGTTCTCCACCTCGATCACGATCGCGTGGAACGGGGTGTCCGGCCCCGTCGGCACCTCGGAACACTCGACCGGCGGGGCGGCGCTCGGTCGGAACATCAGCTGCAGGATCTGGTCCATGAACGCCTCCAGGACGACCCCGATGATCTCCCGCATGCGTTCCGTCGCCGGATCCGGCGATCGCGCGGCGATCACGGCCACGCGCTCGACCGTGGGCCGGCCCGCCCGCTCAGTCAGCGCCAGGACCAGCGCGTTCTTGTCGCGGGCGTAGTTGTAGAGCGTGTTGCGCGCGAGTCCGGCCCTGGCCGCGATGTGGCCCATGTTGATCGAGTCGTAGTCGCGTTCGAGCAGCAACTGCCGCATCGCCTCGGCCAGATCGGTCCACACCATCTCGTGGTGTTCCTCGATGCTGGCTCCCCTGATCCGTGGCATCGGATCATTCTCTCCTTACGACGGCTTTCCGAGTGCCGGGGTCGCCGCTAGGCCGTGTCCGCCTGCCCGGCGGCGGCGAGTCGCGCGTTCTCCTGGTACGTCGAGGTGAGCTTTACGCGAGTGAGCCGCCAGCCGTCGGCCGTACGTACCGCCTCGTTGTCGTAGAAGCCGACCACCAGCCAGCGATTGGGCCCGTCGTCGGCGGCCTCCTCCGGGAGCCAGTGCTCGGCCCGGACGTGCGCGTGGATCTTCGCGATGTCGCCGTCGAGGTCGCCGTCGCCGCCAATGTCGCCGTCAACGGCGCCGTCGAGGTCGATGACGTGGCCGCTGATGACGTGGTGGGTCGCCAAGAAGGGCGCGAAGGCGCCGCGGAGGACCTCGACGTACTCGCCGACCGGCACGACCATCGGCGGCATCCCGGTCACCGATTCGAAGTCGAGCGTGACCTCGTCGGTGTAGACACGGCCGGCCAGTTCGCCGAACTGCTTCAGATCCGCCATGTCGGCGTACCGGCCCATCAGTTCGATCAGCTCGATGCGATCACTGACTGCGTTCATGGAATGCCCCTCTTCGTTCAAGCCAGATTTATGCGACAACCTGTCGTAAAAAGATTACGACGATCTGTCGCAAACCTCAACCGCCTCAACCGCCTCAACCGAAGGAGGCCCCGAGACCGTGGGCGGCTCGGGAGCGAGCCGGTCACCCTGAGCCAGACACCGCTCTACGACGAACGCCCTGATCGGCGGTCAGAGCCCTGCTTGTTGCCGGGCTCGGTCCGGGGTCGCGGGCCATCGATCGGGCTAACGGGTCGTCTCGTGTCGCGCCGCGTTCCGCGCCCCGGTTCGACCTGCCCTCAACGGCGCGTCACCTGGGGTTTCGCGTCGGCCCTCCGCGTACCCGAGTGCCAGCGCCCGGCGAAATGGGCAATTACTCACCGTTCCTCATGCTTGTCTGCCTTCTGCGTGCCGGACACCCGGTGCGCGGTCTTCCCCGACCGGCGAAGACGCCCAGACCCCGTGTCTTCGTCGAAGCCGCCCGGACGCGTACCGGCGTCCCGGCCCGCCGGTCGGGCGATCACATCAACCAGCCGAATCCCGCCTCCTGCCGTGCGGCCCCGCCCCACGCCGGGAGGCGGTTCGCAGACGAGAGGAACACCTTTGAAGACCACTTCCGCACGGCCGCGTTCGCGGCGCACGCTCGATCAGTCCCTGGTCGTGCTCGGCGCCGGCGCGCTCGCCACCGGGCTGGCCGTGCTCAGCCTCGCGCCCGGTATCAGCGCCGCGTCCAGTCACCGCGAGGCGCCGATGACCGCCGGTGACCCGCGGGCCGACAACACGGACGTGTACGCGTTCACAAGCCCGGACCGCTCCGACACCGTGACCCTGGTCGCGAACTGGATCCCGTTCGAGGAGCCCAACGGCGGCCCGAACTTCTACGCGTTCGCGGACGACGCCCGCTACAACGTCAAGATCGACAACACCGGTGACGGCGTCGCCGACGTCACGTACACCTGGCGCTTCCGCAACGAGGTACGGGACGCCGAGAACCAGTTCCTGTACAACACCGGTCCGGTCCGCAAGATCGACGACCCGAACCTCAACTTCCGTCAGACGTACGACCTGACGGTCACCGAGGGCGGCAGCACCCGCACCCTGTTGCGGAACGCCCCCGTCGCGCCGTCGCGCGTCGGCAAGGCGTCGATGCCCAACTACGGCGCCCTGCGCGCCCAGGCCGTCCGACAGGTGCCGGGCGGCGCGAAGGCGTTCGCGGGTCAGGCCGAGGACCCGTTCTTCGCCGACCTGCGGGTCTTCGACCTGCTGTACGGCGGTGACCTCAGCGAGCGCGGCCAGGACACCCTCGCCGGCTACAACGTCAACTCGGTCGCCCTCCAGGTGCCCAAGAAGTTCCTGGCGCTGCGCGGCGACGCCGCCCGTAACCCCGTCGTCGGCGTGTGGTCCACCACGGACCGCGAGGGCGCGGACGTCATGGGGGACCGGAAGAAGACCCGCGACAGCCTCCGGCAGGTCTCGCGTCTCGGCAACCCGCTGGTCAACGAGGTCGTCGTACCGCTCAAGTACAAGGACGCCTTCAACTCGATCTCGCCGGACCAGGACCGCACCGTGCAGCCCGTGGTGGACAAGGTCTACGACCCGATCCTGCCGAAGCTGATCCAGCAGGTGTACGGGATCCCCGCGCCCAAGACGCCCCGCGACGACCTCGCCGAGATCTACCTGACCGGTATCTGCAAGGCGTGCGGGCCGATCAAGGCCGACCTGAACGCGCACCGGCTCAACAAGGACGCCGACCCCGGCCGGATCTTCCCGGCCGAGGAACTGCGGCTCAACATGGGCGTCAAGCCCGCCAAGAAGCCGCAGCGGCTCGGCGTACTCGCCGGTGACCTGGCCGGCTTCCCCAACGGGCGCCGGCTCGCCGACGACGCGATCGACATCTCGCTCCAGGCCGTCGAGGGCGCCGCACAGACCGGCAAGCTCGTCCCCGCGCTGGCCGCGGGCGACAAGGTCGACACCAACGACGTCGGCTTCGGGAGGACCTTCCCCTACCTGGCGCTCCCGAGCACCACGAAGTCGGGCACCACAAAGTCGGGCACCAAGAACCGGGCAGTCGAAGCCGACCAGGCGTCCAACGCACTCGACCCCACCGACGCCGCGGCCATCGGCGGCGTAGGCGCACTGCTGCTCGGCACCGGCGGCTTCCGCCTGTGGCGCCGCAGGAACACCAGCACCGCCTGAGCGAACAGCCGAAGAGGCGAACAGGCAAACAGGCACCGCGAGCAGCGGACAGCTGAACAGACACCACGACGTCGCGCCCGTACGCCGCAGCGCCGCGGTGATGCAACGAAGCACCGAACGCCGAAGCACCGAACAGCGAACACGTAAGCACCGAACACCGAAGCACCGAAGCACCGACTGACCGAAGGACGACCGGCCGACCACCGGTCCGCCTCTGGCCGGACGGGGGGCCCCGCCCCCGCCCGGCCGCCATGCGCGACACCGCGCACGCACAGACACAGGACCCCACCCCCACATCTGTACGCGCTCCGCGAGGAGGACCGTGCCCCAGCAGACCGGCACCCCCGACCCGGCCCCGGATCAGGCCACCGACCCGAACTTCCGTCCCCCCGGCCGCAGAAGGCTGCGCGCCGCCACCGTCACCGTGGCCCTGGGCGCCGCGCTGTTCATCGCCGGAACGGTCGGGCTGTCGCCGCTGAACCAACACCCCGGAACCGCCAAGGACGAGCGGCCCGGGGGCAGTTCACCCCGTGGATCGATCGACGCGCTGCGAGCAGAGCTGCGCAGACTGCCGGAGAACCCTGTCGGCTGGGCGCAGTTGGGCATGGCGTACGTCCAGCAGGGCCGTACCACCGCCGACCCCGCCCTCTACGCCAAGGCCGAGTCCGCCCTCCGCAGGTCGCTGAAGGTCCAGCCGCGTGACAACTACCAGGCCGAGACCGGCATGGGCGCGCTCGCCGCCGCCCGCCACGACTTCGCCACCGCGCTGACCTGGGGCCGGAAGGCCGCCGCGACCAACCCGTCGAACGCCGCCGCGCAGGGGGTACTCGCCGATGCGTACACCCAGCTCGGGCGGTACGAGGAGTCGTACCGTGCCGTACAGCGCATGACCGACCTGCGCCCCGACACCTCCTCGCTCGCCCGCGCCTCCTACACCTGGGAGCTGCGCGGCGACATCCCGCGCGCCCGCGCGCTCATGAGGCGCGCGCTGAACGACGCGGCCTCGCCGTCCGACCAGGCGTTCGCCCGGCTCCATCTCGCCACGCTGGCGCAGGAGTCGGGCGACGCCGCGACCGCGCTACGGGAGGCGTCGGCCGGTCTTCGCGGCGCGAAGGCCGACGCGCCGCTGCTGGAGGCGCGCGCCCGCGCGCACGCCGCGCTCGGTCATGACCGGCAGGCCGTGGCCGACTACACGGCCGCCGTCGCGATCGTCCCGCTGCCGCAGTACGTCCTCGGCCTCGGCGAACTCCAGCAGTCCCTCGGGCGGGACGCGGAGGCCCGTACGCAGTACGGCATCTTGCGCGCGCAGGAGCAGGTGCGCCGGGTCTCCGGCGACCCGGCCGACACGGACGCGATCCTCTTCGAGGCGGATCACGGCGACGCCGAGCGGGCCGTCACGATGGGGCGCGCCGCCGTCGAGACGCGGCCGTTCATCGCCGTACAGGACGCCTACGCCTGGGCGTTGCACCGCGCCGGGCGGGACGCGGAAGCCCTGCCGTACGCCGACCGCGCCCTGTCCCTCGGGACGCGCGGCGCGCTCCACCGCTACCACCGGGGGATGATCCACGACGCGCTCGGCGACGCGCCGGCGGCACGGAAGGACCTCGAAGAGGCGCTGGCCGTCGACCCCCACTTCCACCCGCTGCACGCACCGCGCGCCCGGACCGCCCTCGACCGCGCCCTTGACCGCGTCCCTGACCACGCCCTCGACCGCGTTCCTGACCGAAACGAGGGCACCTCATGAATCCCGCATCGCGCCGTGTCCTCGCGGCCGGGCTCCTGCTGAGCGTCGCGGCCGTCGCCGGGGGCGCGACCGCGCCCGCCGCCTCCGCGCACCCACTGGGCAACTTCACGGTCAACCACCACACCGGTCTCACGCTCCA
Source organism: Streptomyces sp. NPDC057307 (assembly GCF_042667665.1). Taxonomy (NCBI): domain Bacteria; kingdom Bacillati; phylum Actinomycetota; class Actinomycetes; order Kitasatosporales; family Streptomycetaceae; genus Streptomyces; species Streptomyces sp. NPDC057307. The sequence continues at coordinate 28,605 of NZ_JBHUZM010000001.1, forward strand.
CACCGACCGCGTCGACGCCCTCCTCGTCGTCGACCGCGCCGAGATCGCCGCAGCCCAGGAGTTGCCGGGCGTCGACCGCGACGGCAGCGGCGCCGTGAACGCCGCCGAGGCGCGTCAGTACGCGCGTACGGCCTGTGCGACCACCGCCGGCGGACTGCGCGTCAAGAACGGCCGAACGGCCCTCGCCTTCACCGTCCGGAACAGCGGCTTCACCTACCACCCCGGCGAGGCCGGGCTCCCCACGAGCCGGCTCCGGTGCGCGCTCACCGCCCCGACGGATCTGCGACGACCGGCGGACGTCACCGTACGCACCACCTACGACAGCCGCCGGATCGGCTGGCGGGAGATCACCGCGCGGGGCGACGGTGTCACGCTGAAGACGAGCGACGTACCCGCCGCGTCCCCCACCGACGAACTGCGCCGCTATCCGACGGACCCGCTGGCGCCCCCGCTCGACCAGCGCTCCGCCACCCTGCGCACGGAACCGGGCGGGTCGAGCGGGGGGTCGGCGTCCGCCGCCGCGCTGCCCGGCGCGGACTGGGTACCCGGCCCCGTCACGGCCGCGCTGGACAAGGTGTCCGGAGTCTTCGACTCACTCGTCGGTACGCGCGAACTCACCGTCCCGGTGGGGCTGTTGGCCCTGCTCCTCGCCGTGGTACTCGGCGCCTCGCACGCGGCTCTGCCCGGCCACGGCAAGACCATCATGGCCGCCTACCTGGCGGGCCGGCGCGGTACCCCGCGCGACGCGGTGACCGTCGGCGCGACCGTCACCCTCACCCACACCGCCGGGGTGCTCGCCCTCGGGCTGCTGCTGCCGGTGGCCACGACGCTCGCCGGGGAGACGGTGCTCACGTGGCTCGGGCTGGCCAGCGGGCTCCTGGTGACGGGGATCGGGCTGTGGCTGCTGCGCTCGGCCGTACGGGGTGGGCCCACGCACGGCCACCACCATTATCACCACGGGCATGGACCTCACGAGCACGCTCACGATGCGCATCCGGCTCCGCATCCGCACGGTGACGGTTCGTCCGCCGTCGCCGTACTCACTCCCGTCCATACCGAACCGCACATCCAGGCCCACACCCACACCCACACCCGCCCCGTCGCCGCGACCCGTGGCGGACTCATCGGCATGGGCATCGCGGGCGGTCTCGTCCCCAGCCCTTCGGCCCTCGTCGTCCTCCTCGGCGCCGTCGCCCTGGGCCGTACCGCCTTCGGCGTACTGCTCGTCCTCTGCTACGGACTCGGCATGGCCGGCACGCTCACCCTCGCCGGACTCCTCCTCGTCCGCCTGCGCGACCGCGTCGAACGCAGCACGCGTACCGCTGCCGCCACCCGGTGGAAGGGCCTGCGGAAACTGGCCCGTTGGGGCCCGGTGGCCACCTCCACCCTCGTCCTACTGGTCGGCACCGGGCTCACCCTGCGGGCGGCTTCCGGCCCCTGGTGACCTGTAACGGCGTCAGCCTGACGAGGCGTGACGAGCGCCCTAGTCTGTATTGCCGGACCGAGCAGAGTGAGGACGATGCGGTACTGCGAACGTCATGAGATGCACAACTGCGCGGACTGCGCTCCGCGCGCGACGCGCAGCAGTGCGTCCACCGGCGAATGGGACCAGTGGCCGACGGCTGCGATCATCATCCACGCCAGCGGCAAGGCCCACGTTCCCGGCTGTACGCACATCGTCCCGGCCGACATCCGACCACCCGTTTACGGCTGGGTGCTCACCCCCTCACCGGGAGCATGGCGCCGCCTCTCGCCCTCGTATCAGCTCCGTGCGACGGAGGGGAATACCAGGCGGGCGGCCGTAAGCCGCTGCGAGACCTGCGACGCCACGCAGTAGGACCGACCGAGGGGACCGTAAGGAGCTTGAGGAGCAGTTGGACAGAGCGCGAGTTCGACTCTCCGTCGCCCGCTCTGTACGAGAACCCCAGGTCAGCGACCTGGGGTTCTTTGCTGTCCAGACCCCTCCAGGAGTCTCGCACCACCTCCCGGGCCCGATCCGGCCCGTCCGGACACGCTGATACACAATCGCGCGGCTGCCGCGCCGTGCCCGATACGTGGGAGAGACCTGCCGGTGGACCGCCGGGTCCAGGCTCGTGCGAGGTCGGAGGGGAGAGCCGACTGCTGGGCGCTCCGTTCCGTTCCGTACCAGCCTGTCGGAGCGATCCGGCGGCAGATGAAAAGGGGAGTCACTCATGCACCTGTCGACAGGCCGAAAGGCGGCGGCCGCCCTGACTGTGGGCGGCGTGCTCACCGCGGGCCTCGTGGTCCTTCCACCGGCGCAGGCCGTCGTGGGTGGCACCGAGTCCACCCGGGCCTACTCGTTCATGGGCTCGTTCCAGCCGTCCTACCCAGCCTCGTCGCACCCGGACAAGCACGGCTGCGGGGTCGAAGTCCTCGCGCCGCAATGGGTTCTGACCGCCAGTCACTGCGCCGGCCGGAACCCGACCAATGCGAAGGCGGGTGTTCCGCGTGGCTGGAGGGTCCGGGTCGGGTCGCTGGACACCAATTCCGGGGGCGAGGTTGCCGAGGTCGACCATTACTACCGGCTGGCGACCAGTCACGACGAAGGGGGGTTCTGGGGCCGCGACCTCGCGCTGATGCACCTGCGGACCCCCGTCGGGGCCGAGCCGGTGCGAATCGCCTCGACCACGCCGCCGGACAACACGCCCGTCCGCATCATGGGCTGGGGCATGACCTGCGACGACACCGACAACGCGGCGTGTTTCTCCAGGAGGCTGCGGGAGGCCGACACCGTGGTGCAGCCGGTCTCGACGTGTCCCTCGGCCGAGCCCAGTGGAGAGTTGTGTATCGGCAGCCCCGACGGCAGCGTCGCCGCGTCGAACATGGACTCCGGTGGGCCCGCTCTGGTCCGCGACGGCGACCGGTGGGCCGTGGCCGGTGTGGTCAGTGGTCCCGACGAAAGCGGCAAGACGCTGTACACCGATGTCACCCGGCACGCCGACTGGATCAACGGCATCATCACGGGCACCGACGTGCCCCCCGATGATCTGATCCCGGACGTGGAGGGCACGGTGGACCTGAGCGGCTGTGCGGGCTCCGTGGTCCGCACGCCCACCTCCCGGCCGCGGGACCCGGCGCTGTTGCTGACCAACGGGCACTGTGTGCAGGGACAGTGGCCCGCGCCCGGAGCCGCGTTGGTGGACCGGCCGGCCGACCGCGCGGTACCGATCGCCGACCGTCAGGGCTACATCCAGACCACCGCCCGTGCGAACCGGCTGGTCTACGCGACAATGACCGGCACCGACATCGCGCTCTACCGCCTGGACAAGACCTACGCGCAGTTGAAGGCCGAAGGCGCGAAGATCTTTCAGCTCGCCACCGCCCCCGTGCGTGCGGGTGACCCACTGACCGTGGCGTCCGTCGGCAGCCGCCACCAATGCACCGCCGAAGCCGTGGTCCCGCATCTGCGGGAGGGCGGCTACCGGATGAACAACTCGATCCGCTACGCCGCCGGAGAAGACTGCGCCCCCTGGCACGGTGATTCCGGTTCGGCTCTGCTGGCCCCTGACAGCACCACAGTCGTGGGAATCCACAACACCCACAATGACGCCGGCGAGCAGTGCACCGACAACAACCCCTGCGAAGTGGGCCCGGACGGGGAGGTGACGTCCGTACAGGGCCGTAGCTACGGCCAGCAGGTTCACATGATCGCGGGGTGTCTGGTGAAGGGATCGAAGCTGGACCTGTCCCGCCGGAGCTGCGGCCTCACCGCCTGAGCCGCGCCTTCACCGCCTGAGCCGCACCCTCACCGCCTTGCGCGAGCTCCCAGGGCACTCACTGGTGCACTCGCCGCCCCCGTACGCGCCTGCTCACAGGTGGGCGTCCAGGAACTCCCCGAGCGCCGTCCTGGACATCGGGCCGCTCCCGGCCGCCATCGCCTCGCCCCGGTCGATCAGCACGAGGGAGGGCGCGCCGGTGACGCCGTAACGCCGTACGGGGCCGGGGCACCTTGCGATGTCGGCCCGCACGACGATCAGTCGGCCCTGGTAGTCGTCGGCCACCTCCCGCGCCAGGGCGTCCATTTCCTTGCACGCTGCCGCGACCTTGGGCCACACCCCGTGGAAGTACGCGAGCACCGGGACGTCCGCCCTAGTCAGGATGAACTCGAACTCGGCTTCCTCATGGGGTCGTTGGACCCTGTTCGCCATCGGCACTCCTTGACGCTCCACTCGATGCGAGGCAGTGGGTGCCTCCTTGTGTCCCTAGGACGTATCCCAGACGTATCCCCAAGACGTATCCCCGAGACGTGTCCCCCGACCGCGACGGCCGTGCCGCCCGTCAGTGGGCCCTGCGCGCTCGGGCCGCCTTGCGGGCTTCCGCCATCGTGCGCGCCTCCGCGGCCTTGCGGGTTTCCTTCGGCGGGCGGCCCGCGCGGGTGCCCATACCCCGGAACGCCGCGTTACCGGTCTTCGCCCCGTCCTGCACCGGCGGGCGCTTCGCGCCCGTGATGCTGGTCAGCGTCTCCTCGCCGGAGCGAACCTGGGCGACCGTGGGCCGGATCCCGGCGTCCGACATCATCCGGTTCACGTCCCGGCGCTGGCCGGGTGTGACCAGCGTGACCACCCTGCCGGACTCCCCGGCACGCGCGGTGCGCCCGCCACGGTGGAGGTAGTCCTTGGGGTCGGAGGGCGGATCCACGTTGACGACGAGGTCCAGGTGCTCGACGTCGATGCCACGGGCGGCGACATTGGTGGCCACCAGCACCGTGATCGCCCCGTCCTTGAACTGAGCCAGCGTGTGCGTACGCTGCGGCTGCGACTTCCCGCTGTGCAGAGCACCCGCCTGTATGCCGCTGCTCCGCAAGTGGCGGGTGAACTGGTCCACACCGTGCTTGGTGTCCAGGAACATCAGCACCCGTCCGTCCCGGGCCGCGATCTCGGTCGCCGTCACGTACTTGTCGGCGGGATGGACGTTCAGTACGTGGTGCTCCATCGTCGCGACCGAGCCCTCCGCCCGATCGACCGCGGCGAGCACCGGCTCGCTCAGATATTGCCTGACCAGTTGATCGACGTTGCGGTCGAGCGTCGCGGAGAACAGCAGCCGCTGCCCGCCGGGGGGAGTCAGGTCCAGGGCCTCCGAGACCTGCGGCAGGAAACCCATGTCGCACATCTGGTCCGCCTCGTCCAGCACCGCGATCCGCACCCGGTCCAGGTGACAGTCCCGCCGGGCGACGAGATCGGCCAGCCGTCCCGGTGTCGCCACCACGATCTCGACACCCGCCCGCAACGCCGCCACCTGCCGGTTCATCGCCAGCCCGCCGACCACAGTCACCGAGCGCAGCCCGAGCGCCTCCGCGTAGGGAGCCAGCGCCTCGCTCACCTGCTGCGCGAGTTCCCGTGTCGGCACCAGGACCAGCGCGAGAGGGCGCTTCGGTTCGGCGCGCCGGCCCGCCGTACGTGCGAGGAGCGCAAGCCCGAAGGCGAGGGTCTTTCCCGAGCCGGTCCGCGCGCGGCCGAGGACATCCCGGCCGGCCAGCGCGCTCGGCAGGGTGGCCGCCTGGATCGGGAAGGGCTCCCGTATCCCGAGCCGCGCCAGCACCTCCATCAGCTCGACCGGCAGCCCCAGCTCCGCGAAGGAGCCGGCCGGCGGGAGGCCGGGCGCCGGCGCCCCCGGCACCGAGAGCTCGCCCCGCGGGGCCCTCCCCCGGTCGGACCTGCCGGATCCGGAGCGACCGGTGGCCGACTGCTTCGCCTTCATTGGGGATTCCTCGTCTCGACGCCCTGAACGGACCTGGGCCCGTGCCTTGTCCGGCACGGGCCCAGGATCTCTGCAAGCGTGCCCCAACCTTACCAGCGCGGGCCTCACGGCGACGGTCCCGCGGCCCGGCCGGGCACCCGGGGATGGGCGTGCCAGTACGTGCCAGGTGGTCAGCGTACCCAAGCCAGACATTCCAGAGATAAAGCCCGACCTGTCGCGTCGGCGGCCGGGAGGGGGCGCCCGGGGGGGGAATGGCACCCCGATACAGGTCGTCGCGCGGCTCTGCGCGCTCCCGGCAGGGCGCCCGGCGCCGGGGTCGAGTACAGGCTGCTGTACCGCCCATCGGGGTGTCCACGGCAATGATCCGCGGCCCTGTGGCTGGTGTGCTGGACGCATCGCAGCAGGCCCATCCGAGAGGACACGCGGTGACCGTCCAGACCACCTCAGGCATCCGAGGCGCCTTCCAACGCGCCCCGCTGACCTGGTTCTTCATCCTCGCGTACGCACTGAGCTGGCTGGCTTGGGCGCCGTACATCCTGTCGGAGAACGGGCTGGGGGTCTGGCACCACGACTTCGGCGCCGGCGGCTCCGGTCAGATCCTGGGGGTACTGCCGGGCGCGTACCTCGGCCCGATCTGCGCGGCCCTGCTGATCACCTACCTGACCGAGGGCCGTCAGGGGCTGCGGAACTGGCGGGCCCGGATGACCAAGCTCCGGGTCGGCTGGCAGTGGTATCTGCTGGTGCTGGTCTCGGTCCCCGCCGCGCTGACCCTCGCCACCGTCGCGATGACGGACACCGAGCCCGCACTCCCCGGCGCCATGGTGTTCGCCATGTATCTGCCCGGCCTGCTGGTCCAGATGATCACGACCGGCCTCGCGGAGGAGCCCGGCTGGCGCGAGTTCGCCATGCCCCGGATGCAGAACCGCTACGGCCCGCTCATCGCGACCCTCGTCGTGGGTGTCCTGTGGGGCGCCTGGCACCTGCCGCTGTTCCTGACCGACTGGGGCGGCGGGCGGGGCCTTGACCCGATGGGCGTGGTGGAGTTCATGGTCACCGCGCTCGCCTTCAGCGCCGTCATGACGTGGGTGTTCAACCGCTCGGGCGAGAGCATGCCGCTGGTCATGCTGCTGCACACCAGCGTCAACAACTTCTTCTCGATGGCCTGGGCCGACATGTTCCCGAAGCTGACGGACAAGCAGGGCTCCCAGGCGTTCCTGATGGCCGCCGTCACGGCGGCGCTCGTCGTGCTGGCCGTCACCCGGGGCCGGCTGGGCTTCACGGCCGAGCCGGCCGTGCACGCCACGGAACCGGTACCTGTCGGTGTCACACCCCCTCCGACGGCCGGCTCCTCCCCCGCCCCGTGACCGTCGGGGGGCGCGCCTGGACGCAGGGCGTGGGTGTCGGTTCCGGCAGGGTGAGTGCCGAGTGGGCCGGGCGGGCCGGCGGCGTGGGGACGGTGTGGAGGTTGCGGAGCCTGTCGTTGCGCTGCTCCAGGGCCTCGGCCGTGGTGGGGAAGAGGGTGGCGCCGCCCTCGCCAACCAGGTCCTGGTTCAGGGCCACGAACGCGCGGGTGTCGTGTTCGTAGGCGGCGAAGCCCGCCGTGTGGCTCCGGTCGGACAGGGCGGCGGCGAGCATGTACGCGCCGACGAGCGCGAGGCTCGTGCCCTGGCCGGTCAGGAACGAGGGGGCGTACGCGGCGTCGCCAACCAGCGCGACCCTGCCGCTGGACCAACGGGGCATACGGATCTGGCTGACCCCGTCGAAGAACACGTCGTCCGCGTCGCGCATGGCGGCCAGCATGCGGGGGACTTCCCATCGCGCGTCGGCGAAGACCTCGGCGACCAGGTCCCGTTGGGCCTCCGGGTTACGGAACGCGTCGAACGGCGGTTGCGGCTGGGCGAAGTTCAGGAAGGCGTGGACGGCGTCGTTGTCCCCCACGGCGTAGAGAGCCGCCGACCGGCCCGGGGTGTTCCACATGACGGTCTCGTGGGAGAGCCCGAAGGTGTTGGGCATGGTGAAGATGGCGAAGCGGTACCCGAGGTAGCGGTGGAACGGTTCCTCGGGACCGAACAGGATCTCCCGCGTGTGGGAGTGCAGACCGTCCGCTCCGAAGACCATGTCGAAGGTACGGCTGCCGCCCCCGTGAAAGGTGATGTCGACGCCGTGGGTGGTCTCGTGGAGGGTGGCGACGGAGTCGTTGAAGAGGAACTCCACGTCGTCACGGACCGCCGTGTGGAGGGCTTCGGTCAGATCCCCGCGGCGCACTTCGAGATCGCGTCCCGCGACACCGCCGGTGACGGTGTGGGGGTGGATGGAGGCCACCGTGCCGCCGTCCCCGTCGAGGAAGGTCAGCCGGCGCAGGTCGATGTGCGCGTCCTGGAGCCGTGGCAGGATTCCCATCCTGCGGACGACCTCCAGTGCGGTGCCACGTATGTCGATGGGGTAGCCGCCGCTCCGTGGTGTGGCCGCTTTCTCGACCACCGTGACCGCGTACCCGTGGCGGTTCAGCCAGTACGCGAGGGCGGGACCCGCAATGCCGGCCCCGGAGATCAGGACGTTGCGCCTCAGTGTGGTACGGATGCCCGTCGGCTGCTCGGTGGGGGTCATTCCTTGGCTCCTTTGTTCATGGTGCGGATGCTCATGGGCGGACGTTCGCGCTGCGGACGTTCACGGTGTGGATGTTCGCGGTGCGGATGCTCGCGCTGCGGATGCTCGCGCTGCGGATGCTCAGGGGCGGACGTTCGCGCTGCCGACGTTCAGGGGCGGATGTTCGCGCTGCGGACGTTCAAGGTCCGGACGACAAGCAGGGACAGCGCCGTGAGGGCGCCGGCGATGACGAAGCCGGTGACGAAGGCCGATTCGGCCGGGACGTCCGACCCCGACGGGGTCGCGGCGGTGAGAAGCGCCCCACTGAGCTGCACACCCACGGCGAACCCGATCACGCGAGTCACCAGGACCAGGCTGGTGGCGATGCCGGTGTCACTCCGGTCGACGGACGTGGCGGTGGTGGTCACCAGCGCCGTGACGCACAGGCCGTTGGCGAGCCCGATCAGCGCCTTGCCGACGACGAGGTGCCAGACCTCGGTGTGTACGGCAGCCAGGGCGAGCAGGCCGAAGGCCATCAGGACAACGCCGGTGGCGACCACGGCGCGTGAGCCGAAACGCCGCGCCCCGATCCCGCCGAGCGGCCCGGCCAGCGTCGCGGCCACGGCGCCAGGCAGCAGGAAGAAGCCGATCTCGGTGGCGCTGGCCCCGAAGCCGTACGCGTCGTCGGACACCGCGAACAACTGCGGTACGAGATAGACCGCCGCCGAAGTGCCGACGCATATCAGGAACGTCAGCACGCACGACTTCCACACCGCGGGCCGTGCCAGCATGCGCAGGTCGACCATCGGCGCCGCCGCACGGCGCTCGACGGCCACCCAGCCGCTCACGAAGGCGGCCAGAAGCAGGATGAGGGCGACGAGCACGAGTGGCTGCGAGGCGATGTCGGGTGCCAGCGCGAGTACGAGCATAAGCGTGACCAGCGTCCCGCTCAGGAGAAGCAGACCGGCCCAGTCGACCCCGCCGTCGTGGGACTTGCCCGGCGGGTCCGCCGGCATCAGCTTGCCCAGCAGCAGGGTGGACCCGATGACCGCGAACGTCGGCAGCGCGAACATCCAGTGCCGGGACAGCCCTTCGGCGACGGGCCCGGCGGCCAGCGTGCCCGCCATCCCGCCTCCCACGAAGAGCCCGCTGACCACGCCGATGGCCACCTTCGACTCTCCGTCGGGGAGGTGTTTGCGTACGAGGATGAACGACAGGGGCAGCGCGCCCACCATCGCTCCCTGCAGTACCTGGCCGAGCAGCAGCACAGGCAGGTTCGGCGCCAGGGCGGACACCAGGCCCCCGGCGGAGACCACCGCCATCAGCCGGATCAGGACCCGTTTCCCGCCGTAGCGGTCGCCGAACTTGCCCGCGACCGGCGTGATGAGCGCGCCGGTGATGAGGAGCACGATGCTGAGCAGCGCGCCTTCGGCCGGACTCATGTCCAACTCCCGCTGCAGGAGCGGGAGCGTCGGCGTCACCACCGACTCCAGGGCACCGGTGGCGACCGCCAGCAGGCCGAGTGCCCCGACAGCGGCCTTCCCGATGCGCGCCGAGGGGGGCAGGGTTGTGGTCATAAGCGTCCTTTCCGTCATTGCCGGACGAGTGAATGAGTAAGGCGGGCAGGTGAGTTGGGCGAGCAGGTGAGGGAGGTGTTGGGCGTACGCGTGGCGCTACCGTTATGCGGACGTACGCGCGCAGCCGTCCCCGCCGGCCGTCGATGGCGCGGTCGCGGTCGTGGGCGTTCGTGGGCGCGGTCGTCGCCGTCGCCGTCGCCGGGTGGCCGACGTGACGCCGGCTACCGCTCCGTACGTACGCGCTACGACCAGCGGCGCAGTGCCGCCCGCGCCGGCAGCGTCACCGCGAGCAGGGTCAGACCGCCGGCGGCGGCCACCAGGGACCCGTACAACAGCGGTGGTACGTACGGCAGTTCGCCGGTCGTACCGCGCATCATCGGGATCAGCGTGGCCGCCGCGATCGCGGAGCCGAGGACCACGCCCACCGTGGAGACCAGCAGCCCCTCCCAGTGGAGCATCGTCAGCACCTGGCGCCGGGTGGAGCCGACGAGGCGCAGCGTGCCCAGCTCGCGGCGGCGGTCGAGGACCGTCATCACCAGGGTGTTGACGGCGGCGACTGCGGCGAAGCCGCCGAGGACCGCGGCCATGGTGTTGTTCAGCCAGGCGCCCAGCTCCGCGTCGAGGCTCCGCTCGGTGGCGTAGCCGGAGGCGTCGGTGACCTGCCCCAGCGCGGCGAGCGACTTTCCCGAGCCGCCATGAACCAGCAGCGTGCTGTCGAAGCCCGAGGTGACATGCCCGGTCAGGGCCGCCCGGTCCATGGTCACCGTGGCCAGACCGAGGCCCCGGCCGTAGATCGCGACGATCTCGGGGTCGGCCTTGGTGCCGTCGGGGAGGTAAAGCGGGAGCCGGTCGCCCACGCCGACGTCCGCGGAGGTCGCCAGGCTCTTGTCGATGGCGATACGGTTCCCGCCGAGCCGGTCGAGGCTGCCCTTGCGAACGTCCAGATCCTGCACCTTCGCGAGTTCGGCGCCGGAGCCGGTGACTCCCTGCGTCGCCGCGCCCTGCAGCGACTTGAACTCGCCTGAGCCGATCGGCACCAGCACCTGTGTGTTCAGCAGGCCGACGGCCGCGTCCACGCCCGGTACGCCGGCGGCGTTCGCCGCCGCGTCCACCGGGAGGCCCGCCGGATGCGTAACCACGTGGTCGGCGGTGATGCCCGCGCGCACCTGCTTGTCGGCGACGCGGCTCTCGCTCGTGTACATGAAGACGAGGGTCGACGCGAAGGCCACGGCGAGCACGATCGGAGTGATCGCGGAGGCCAACCGGCGTGCGTTGGTACGGGAGTTGGCGGCGGCCAGTGACGCCGACGCGCCGGCGCCGCGCAGCGGGAGGCCGAAAAGGCCCGCGCACAGCCGTGCCACCAGTGGGCCGAGCAGCGCGACGGCGAGCATGAAGAGCATGACGACGCCGAGGGCGGCGCCGGCCGCGTCGTCCCCCGCGGAGTTCGCGGAGACGCCGGTGAGGATCGTGCCGCCGACGAGGGCGGCGATGCCGAGCATCGTACGGATCACGCCGGGCCGCAGCCGCTCCACCGACGCCTCGCTGAGCGCCTGTCCCGGCTTGATCCTCGCGGGCCTGCGTCCGGCCATCCAGCCGGCGCCGAGCGCGGTGAGCAACCCGATGGCGACGGCGCCGAGAAGGGGAATCCCGGAGACATGCACCTGTACGGCCTCCGGGACCGCGCCCCGGTCCCGCAACTGCCCGAACCACCAGTGCGCGAGCCCGATGCCGGGCAGACAGCCCAGGATCCCGGCGACCGGCGCGATGAGCAGTGCTTCGGAGGCGACCGCGCGGCGGATCTGCCGGGGGGTGGCGCCGACGGCGCGCAGCAGCGCGAATTCGCAGGCTCGCTGGGACACCGACAGGGCCACGGTCCCGGCCGCTGTGAAGATCGCGACGATGGCGGCTATGCCGCCGAAGGAGCCGCCGATTCCGAAGAGCGTCACCTTGGCGGAGGCGAGGCCCGGGTCCTCGATGGCGCCCCGGTCGTCGCCGGTGTGCACATCGGCGCCCGAGCCGGCCAGGGCCTTCCTCACGGAGTCGGCGAGAGCGTCGGAGTCGGTGCCGTCCTTCGCCAGCACGGCGATGGCGTCCGCCTTGCCGGGGTGGTCGGCGAGCGTGGGGGCCTGGGCGTCGGCGAACCAGGCGATGGCGCCCCCGGTGCCGGTCCCGGCGTCGGTGTCGGCGTCGCGGGTGGTGTCCGCGGGCCCGGCCTTGGCGACGCCCGCGACGCGGAAGTCCTGCCGCCCGGAGGCGGTCTCCAGCGCGACGGTGTCGCCGACGTCGGCCTTCGCGGCGCGGACCGTGGCCGCGTCGAGCACGACCTCGCCGTCGCGGGGCGCGGAGCCGGTGATCAGCGCCGTACCGGTGAAGGCGTGCGAGCCCCAGCCGTGGCCCGTGAGCGCCTCGCCGCCGTGGCGCACCGGGAAGGTGAAGTCCGCGACGGCGGCGGCCACACCCGGCGCCCCGGCCGCCTTCGCCGCCAGCCCGGCGTCCAGCCGTGCCGTGTCAGGCAGCGGCACGGCTTCCTTCTCGCGGTCCTCGCCGCTGCCGGTGACGACGTACTCGTACTGGTCCGCCGCCGCGACCACCGGCGCCCTCGCGTACCGCTCCGGCGGCACGGACGCGCGCAGTCCGGTCTCAAGCAGGATGCCGCAGGCCGTGACGATCAGCGCCGACATCATCAGCGCGACGAAGGTCCCCGCGAAGGACGAGGGCTTGAAGCGGACGGCCGAACGGGCGAGCCCGTTGGGGAGCCTCATGCCGCCGCACCCGCCATCGCGCCCGCGTGGGAGGTACGGGCGGTGAGCGTCGCCATCCGAGCCGCGATCTGCTCCGCCGAACCGCGCTCCAGGCCGCCCGCGAAGGCGCCGTCGGCGAGGAACAGCACGTGGTCGGCCCAGGCCGCCGCGGCCGGGTCGTGGGTGACCATGACGACCGTGGCGCCGAGGGTGTCCACCGCGTGCCGGAGCAGGCCGAGGACCTCGGCGGCGGTCACGGTGTCGAGGGCGCCGGTGGGCTCGTCCGCGAACACCACGTCGGGGCTGGTGACCAGGGCACGGGCGACGGCCACACGCTGCTGCTGGCCGCCGGAGAGTTCGCCGGGCCGGCGCCGCGCCTTGTCGGCGAGCCCGACCTGCGCGAGCACCGCGGCGGCCCGGCCGCGGTCCTGGCGCTCCCCGGCGAGCCGCATGGGCAGCAGGACGTTCTGCTCCACGGTCAGCGACGGCAGCAGATTGAAAGCCTGGAAGACGAACCCGAGGCGACTGCGGCGCAGCTCGGTCAGCTCGTCCTCCTTCATGTCGGTGATCTCCGTACCGCCGAGTCGCACGGACCCTTCCGTCGGCCGGTCGAGCCCGGCGGCGCACTGCAGGAAGGTGGACTTGCCGGACCCGGACGGGCCCATGACGGCGGTGAACGTGCCGCGCGGGAGGGCGAGATCGACGCCCGCGAGCGCCTGCACGGAGCGCGCGCCCCGGCCGTACCGCCGCCGGACACCGCGCAGTTCGACGGCGAGCCCGGGTGTGGCGGCCGGACCCTCCGGCCGGTCGTCCGCCTGCTGTCGCTTACCGCTGCCTAGCCTCATGCCGTGCCCTTCCGCGTTCTTCTCGTGCTGACGGAACGCAGAGTGCGGGGACGGCCGCGCGCCGGGCGTCATACCTGGGAGCCAACGTGGATCCAGTACCGAGGTAGGGGTGGAGCGGGGCGGTCCGGGCCACCGAGGCGCGGCGGGCAATCGCTGAAATGGCGGCGGCCGCCCTGCACCTCGGATGGAGGTGGGGCGGCCGCCGCTTTCCGCGTAGTTCCGTGAATCCGTAGTTCCGTGGGTCCGTAGTTCCGTGGGTCCGTAGTTCCGTGGGTCCGTAGTTCCGTGGGTCCGTAGTTCTGTGGGTCCGTGGGTCCGTTACGGGGGGGACTAGGCGGACTACTTCACGTCGACGTAGTCACCTGCGGCGCTGACCGTCGCGGTGGACGCGATACCCGCGTAGGTGAAGCGGTAATAGCCGTCGGCGGACGCCGTGACCGTGGTCTTCAGCGCGCCGCCCGTCGTCGACTTGATGCCCTTGACATTGGTGTAGTTGGTGGTGCCCGCCTTGCGGAATTGCAGCACCACCGACTGGCCGCTGAGGCCCACGTACTTGTTCGACTCCCAGTCGGCACGGGTCAGCGCGCCGGTGACCGTGACGGTCTTGCCCTTCACCACCGGCTCGGGGGACGCGTTGACCGTCAGCTTCGACATGCGCTGCAGGTTGAAGCCCTTGGCGTTGTCCTTCTGGACGTAGTCGGCGTCCGTACCCTGAGCGATCGCCCAGACCTTCCAGCCGCCCGCCAGCTTGTTCAACAGGTCGTAGTTGGCGTCGACGGTGTAGGTGTGCTTGCAGGTGGAGGTCGTGTCGTCGACCTGGGTGCAGACGGCCTCGGCCTCGTTGGGCACCCCGCCCCCGTCCAGGTTGTCGAAGGTCGAACCGTGCCACAGCACCGCGGTCGCCCACTCGATGCCCGAGTCGTCGGTGGCGGTGAAGCTGACCGTGAAGGTCTTCTTCGTGGTCGCGCCCATGACGACGGACTTGCCGCCGTTTACGACCACGTTCGAGATTGTGGTGTCTCCGCTGACGTCGTCGGCCGCCACGTCGACCGACGACTCGGCCGACGCTTCGGCCACGGCGTTCTTCGTGAACGAGGAGACGGTGTTGCTGTCATCCGCCTGCGCCGCCGGAACGGCGAGAGCGGAGAGGGCCAGGGCGCCTGTCACTGCGGCGACAGAGGCACGAATGCGCATGTGTTTCCCCACGTCTGAGAAAGGGGCGCACGGAAAAACTCTCTTGCGTGCTTCCGTGGCGTCCGATCATCCAGTCAATCTTTGGAGTCTGCTGACTCCGTTGATCAGACATGGGGTACCGGTGAATGGTTGTGCGATTCCGTGAAATTTCCTCTCGCATGCGTTATGCGGGGCATTACGGAATCCAGGGCCAATTACCTCTGACTGTCGACCGACTGGGTAATGAATTGGGAATTGCAGGTTACGAGTTGCGGAATACTGCACGACGGCGTGGCAGGACTGCCGCGCCGCCCCGGACCCACCACCTCTTCTTTGGCCGGTTCCCGCAGTTCACCCCGTTGCCCCGCTGCCCCGTTGCCCCGCTGACGTGGTGGTTTGCCGGTCCGTCGGGGCGGCGTCACGTCCCCGTCCCCATCCCCCCGGGACCGACGTGTCCGTAGGTCCGGGCAAGGGCGTACGCCGTGTCCGCCACGGCCCGGCGCAGTTCCTCCGGCGCGACGACCTCGACATCGGTACCGAGCCGCAGCAGCTCGCCGCACGCGTGCTCGGTGCTCTCGGTCGGGATGACGGCCTCGCTCCAGCCGTCACCGCCAACTGGGCCTGCCGTGGCGGCGAATGCCCGTACCACCTCGGCGGGGACGTTGGCCGCCAGCCGCTCGCGCCCCCTGGGAGACAGCCGGATGGTGGCGGTGCCCGTGTACCGACGCGTTTCGAAGCCGTCCAGGTAGGACGACCAGTACTCACCCAGGACGAAGTCCTGCGGCCGTTCGAAGTGCTCGTCGCTCAGAGCCGCGTCGAGAACCTGGGTGATCCGGTAGGTGGCGGTCCGGCCCTCGGCCGCCGCCACGAGATACCAGGTGCCCGACTTGAGCACCAGGCCGTAGGGATACAACCGCCGCTCCACCTCTCGCGGTTCGCGCCAACGGCGATAGCGCACGTCCACCGCTCGCCGGCTGAACACCGCGTCGACGAGCAACGGCAGATACGGGGTCGCCTCGGCTTCCCGGTACCAACCCGGAGCGTCCAAGTGGAACACGGCGTCGGTGCGGGTCGCCTCGTCGCGCAGGTCCGCGGGCAGAGCGGCCAGCAACTTCAGCCGCGTCGCGGCCACTTCGTCGGCCAGCCCCAGATCGGCGGCGGGCGCGGGCAGTCCGGCGAGGAACAGCACCCTGGCCTCGCGCTCGCTCAACCCGGTCAGCCGGGTGCGGTAACCGTCGAGCAGCTGATAGCCGCCGGTACGGCCCTGCTCCGCGTAGACCGGGACGCCGCTGGCCCTAAGACGGTCCAGGTCGCGGTACGCGGTCCGCACGGAGACCTCCAACTCGTCGGCCAGCCGTCGCGCCGACATACGGCCGCGGGTCTGGAGCAACAGCAGCATCGACAGCAACCGGTCGGCGGACATGCCGAGGATTCTGCTCCGAAACACTGACAGGTGCTGGCACACCCGGGTCCTACCGTCGGCCCAGGTCGGTCCAGCCGGCTCGAAGTACGAGAAGGAACGGAGTACGCCGTGCCCGGAACCGACCCTGTCGGCCACCCTGCTGTGATCGAACTGCGCCAGTACACCCTGCGCCCCGGCCGACGGGACGAGTTGATCGAGCTGTTCGACCGCGAGTTCGTCGAAACGCAGGAAGACACCGGAATGATCGTCCTCGGCCAGTTCCGCGACCTCGACGATCCGGACCGTTTCGTCTGGCTGCGCGGCTTCGAGGACATGGAGACCCGGCGGGACGCCCTGTCGGCGTTCTACGGCGGGCCGGTCTGGGCCGCGCACGGCCCCCAGGCCAACGCCACCATGCTCGATTCCGACAACGTCCTGCTGCTGCGGCCCGCCCCGGGCTGGTACGGGCCGGCCCGGAGCGGCTTGGCGGTGTCCCCGTCCGAACGGTGCCGGCCGGACGCCGCGCCACCGGACCGGTTCGTGGCCGCCGCGCTGTGGCACTTCCCTCCGGACACCCACAGCGGCGCCGAACTGATCCAGGACGGCCTCGTCCCACAACTGCGGCGGACAGGGACCGCACCGTTCGCCGTACTCACCACGGAGACGGCGGCCAACACATTTCCCGCGCTCCCGGTCCGTACGGGGGAGAACGTCGTCGCGGTCCTCACCTCGTACCCGGACGAGACCGCCCACCGCCGCCACCTCGCCGCCGCGATGGCCCAGCCCCTCGTACGGAACGAAATCCTTCCGGCCATCGAACGGGCGCAGACCGCGGCCTCTCAACTCCTGCGGCTGGCGCCCACCGCCCGCTCACTCATCCGCTGAGGAACGGGGCGGTGGCATGCGGGCCGACAGGAACCGCGCCGGTGGGTGTGGCGCGGTTCAACTCGGGCTCGTAACAAGGCCTTTCACCGGCCCGGCCAGCTCTCGGGTCAGCTCTCCTGTCAGTGCTCCGGTCTAACGTCGCCCGCATGGCTGACCCCTCCTTCCTGAGCGCCATCCGCGAGTCGTACGACACGGTCGCCGCCGAATACGTCGAACGCGTCCCGCCTCCAGCCGCGCTGGACCCACTGTCACGCGCGATGCTGGCGGGGTTCGCCGAACTCGTGCGGACGGCCGGTCCGGGGCCGGTCGCCGATCTGGGATGCGGCCCCGGCCGCATGACGGCGCACCTGGCCGGGCTGGGGGTGTCCGCCTTCGGCGTCGATCTGTCACCGGAGATGATCGAGCTGGCCCGGCACGCCTATCCGAACCTGCGGTTCACCACGGGCTCGATGACCGCGCTGGAGATGACGGACGACGAACTCGGCGGCATCCTGGCCTGGTACTCCACCCATCACACGCCCCCGCAGTGGCTGCCGGCGGTGTTCGCCGAGTTCCACCGCACGCTCGCCCCCGGCGGCTACCTGCTCTGGGGAAACTTCGTCGGCGACGAACGGCTCCAGCCGACCCAGGGCTACGGCCGTCCGGTGTCGTACGAGTCCTACCTCCTGCCCCTGGACCGCGTGATCGCCCTGCTGGAGCAGGCCGGACTCGTGATCACCGCGAGGCTGGAACAGGAGCCGACCGGCCGGGTGAACAGACCCCACGCCTGCCTGCTGGCCCGCAGGCCCGAAGAACCCTGACGGGACTTGTTCCCGCCCCTCGGAGCGGCTGGTCGACTCCGTGACCGGGCTCCGTCGGGGAGGGTCTAGGCCGCGTCCCGCCAGATCGACAGGGCGCCCTGGAGGAAGGCGATGTCCGGCATCGCCGTCGACTTCGTCGAGATCACGAACAGCGCGATGTCACCCGCAGGGCCCTTGATGCAGATCTCGGTGCCGTTCGCCGCGCCGGCGAGCGGGAGGGTGTGGTTCTTTTCGTCCTTCAGCAGTCGGCGGCACTCTTCGAGGGTGCCGCCCGGTTTGCCGTACAGCTGGAGGAACACGCTTGTGTCGCTCTCCAGTTGGCAGCCGATCGACGGGCAGGCGAAGCGGATGTCGCCCGTGCGGCCCTTCGGCTCGGTGTCCGGGTCCTTGAGATTCACCGAGTTCTTCGCGTCCAGCATGATCAGGGGGTACGGCTCGGGCCTCGGCTCCCGGGGCGAGGCTGCCTGTTCGCCGGCGTCGTCCAGAGCCGCTGGGCCCGAGGTGTCGGAGGTGTCGGTGTCGGGATTCGACGTGTCGGGGCCCGAGGATTCGGAGTCCGGGCCCGGGGTGGACGTCGACGAGCCCGTGGTGTCCCGCTGGTCGGTCCCGCTCGTCGCGTCCAAGACCCGCCAGGTCAGGGCCGATATCAACAGCGCGCCCCCGGCCAGACCGGCGGCCATGAACAGCGTGGTGCGCCGTCTGAGGGTCCTCCGTGCAGGCCGGGTCGGCGGCAGACCGGCGGTCCGGCCGATCAGCGGTTGCGGCTGTGCCGGGGTGGGGTCCGGCACCGGTGGTGGGACCGCGACCGCCGGGCCGCTGATCTCCCGCCACACCGACGGTGTCCCGTCCGCTCCCAGTCGCTGCCGGCACCACTCCACGACCTCCGCCGGCGTGGCCCGCTCCGCCGGGTCGGCGGCCAGGCACCGGGCGAACAACGGGCGCAATGGCTCGGGCAGCAGGTCCAGATCGGGTTCGGAGTGCACGATCCGGTAGAGCACGTAGACGCCCGGGCCGTCGCCGTAGAGCGGCCTGCCCAGCGCCGCGAACGCCGCCGTCTGCGCGAGGGCGAAGACATCGGTGGCCGCCGTGACCTCTGCCCCGGACGCCTGTTCCGGGGCCATGTACGCGGGCGTGCCGACCGTCTGTCCCGTCGCCGTGTACGAGGTTCCGTCGGCCGCCAGTGCGATGCCGAAGTCGATCACGCGCGGCCCGTCGGCGGCCAGCAGCACGTTCGACGGCTTCAGGTCCCGGTGCACGATGCCCTCGGCGTGGATGGCCTGCAACGCCTCGGCCATCCCCGCCATCAGCCACAGCACGGCGGTCACCGACAGCGGACCGCGCCGGGCGACGGCCTCGGCCAGGGACGGGCCGGGCACGTACAGCGTGGCCAGCCACGGTGGTACGGCGTCCGCGTCCGCGTCGATCAGCTCGGCGGTGTACGCGCCCCGGACCCGCCGGGCCGCCCTGATCTCCCGGCCGAACCGCCGCCGGAAGTCCGGGTCGTCCGCCAGCTCCGGCCGTACCACCTTGATCGCGACGGGCCGGCCGCCCTGGGTGTGCGAGAGGTAGACCCGGCCCATACCGCCCGCGCCCAGCCGGGCGGCGAGCCGGTAGCCCGCCACCACGGACGGGTCGGCCGGCTGAAGCGGCTGGAAGACATCCGTCACATCACTCATCGGCCTGCTCCCCCCGTACTGATGCATGGGCCAACGACAGCAGCCTAAGGGGCAGGGTCATGAGGGCGTGGTCCCGGGGCCGACGGGAGGCGCGGGGCCGACGGGAGGGCGCGGGGCCGACGGCGAGTTCGGGACCGACGGCAAGCGTGGGACCGACGGCCGGGTCAGGACCGACGGCCGGGTCAGGACCGACGGCCGGGTCGACTCCGTCGTGGCGCCGAATGAGTGGACTCCTCGGCGCCCGGACGGCAAGGGAGCGTCGGCCACGGGACCGGATGGTGATGTTCAGCGGTCCGCCCCCCCTTCTGGAAGAGGCGCCCCACATGCGACGTACTCCCTCCCGCCGTCTGGTGGCCGCCGCGCTGCTCGCGGCCTCCGTGCTGGCCCCGATGACCCCGATGGCCGCCACCGCCGTACCCGCCACGGCCGTCTCCCCGACAGGAACCGCCCCGCACGACAAGGCCGGCCCCACGTCCGACGGTCTCGGTCGTGAACTCACCGCCCGGCTCGACAAGACCATCGCGGAGGTCCGCGAGCAGACGGGCATCCCCGGCGTCGTCGTCGGACTGTGGATGCCCGGCAAGGGAAACTACGTCCGCGCGACCGGCGTGGCCGACACCGCCACCGGCAGGCCGATGTCCGCCGACACCTCCGTGCGGATCGGCAGCGAGACCAAGACGTTCACGGTCACCGCGCTGCTCGAACTCGTGGACGACGGCCGGATCGGGCTGGACGACCCGATCTCCGAGTACATCCACGGCGTGCCCAACGGTCACCGGATCACGCTGCGCCACCTCGCCGAGATGCGCAGCGGACTGTTCCCGTACACCGCCGACCCCGACTTCACACACGATCTGCTGAGTAACCCGGAGCGCACCTTCACGCCCCGGGAATCGCTCGCGTACGGCTTCAAGCACCGGAACACCTTCGCGCCGGGGACGCAGTTCCAGTACTGCAACTCCAACCTCGTCCTGCTCGGCCTGGTGATCGAGAAGGTCAGCGGTCACCGGCTCGCCGACTTCATCCACGAGCGAGTGCTCGGCCCGGCCCATCTGCACCACACGCTGTTCCCGAAGGGCGCCGAGTTCCCCGCGCCGCACCCGCACGGCTACACCGACCAGACGCTGAGCGGCGACACCGCGGACACCACGCACTGGAACCCCAGTTGGGCCTGGGCGGCCGGGGCGATGATCTCCAACCTGAACGACCTGCGCCGCTGGGCCCCGATCGTCGCCACCGGGACGCTGCTGAGCCCCGAGACCCAGCGGCAACGGCTCAAGACGCTGCCCACCGGCTTCCCCGGCACCACCTACGGCCTCGGGATCTTCAAGGCCGACGGCTGGATCGGGCACAACGGCTCGATCCCCGGGTACGAGACCGTGACGGTCTATCTGCCCTCGAAGAAGGCCACCCTGGTCATCATGATCAACACGGATATCCCGTACGAGGGCCAGGAGCCGTCCACCGTTCTCGCCCGGGCGATCACCACGATCGCCACGCCGGACAACATCTACGACAAGGACAGCTCGATCAGCCCGCGCCCGTAGCGCCGCGCCGGCCGCCTGTCAGGGCCTGGTGGTCAGTTGCGGCGGGCCGTGACGAGCCAGGCGCGCGAGTCGAAGTACACGCCGTCGCCGGTGTCGTGGGCGGCGAGGGTGGCGCGTAGCCGCGTGCGTGCCTGCTCGGCCGCCGCCGCGTCAAGGCCGACGAGAAGGTCCTGGAACTTCAGCAGGCGAAGCACGCTGTCGAAGGCGGTGGCGGTGTCGGGGCCGTAGTAGACGGGCTCATGTACGTCGGTGAAGCCGACGTCCATGAAGCCCGCCGCCGCCAGGATGCCTTCCGTGACGACCGGGTCGGCGAGTGAGAACGCGTTCGGACCGGGGGCGGGAGCAGCGGGAGGAGTGGGGGGAGTGGGAGAAGCAGGGGGCGCGGGTGTCGCTGTCGCCGCGGTGAGACTCCGGCGGATCGCGGAGGCCCATTCGTTGGCGTCGCGGTCCTGCCAGACCAGCAGCACCAGGCGCGCGCCGGGGCGCAGGGCGCGTCCGACATTGGTGAACGCGGCGACCGGGTCGGCGAAGAACATCGTGCCGAACCGGCTGATACAGAGGTCGAACCGCGCCGGTGGGAAGCCGTGGACCTGGGCGTCGGCCTGTTCGTAGCTGACGTTGGGCGGTCCCTGTTCGGCACTGAGCCGGCGGGCCCGTGCGAGCATCGGCGCGGAGATGTCGATGCCCAGCGCGCTTCCGGTGACGGCGGCGCGGGCCGCCTCGCGCGTGGTCCGGCCCGTGCCGCAGCCGATGTCGAGCACACGGTCGCCGGAGCCGACGCGGGCGGCGGCGCGGAGGTGTTCGTTGTGCAGCCGCAACTCCGCGTCGTAGTCGAACAGTTCCGTCTCTGCTGTCTCTCCGGACATCACGATCACCGGATCCTCTCGATGCCGATTTCAACTGCTGCTCGGTATCGTGCCGTACGGTCGGCGGCCGCCAGGTCCGGGGCGCACAAACAACCGATCCCCGCCCACCCACAACGATCAGTTGTGGGTGCCTAAGGTGAATCAGTGGACACCGAGGCATTGCGATCGTTCGTCCGGGCGGCCGAGCTCGGGCAGCTGCGGCGTGCGGCCGATGAGCTGGGCGTGACACAGCAGGCGGTCTCCAAACGGATCGCCGCCCTGGAACGGGAGCTGGACGTCCGTCTGTTCACACGTACCGCCCGAGGAGTCGAGCTGACGCTCGACGGTCAGGCTCTCCTCCCCCACGCCCGGAGCGTCGTCGTGGGTGTCGAGCGCGCCGTCAGCGCGGTCAGACCGGGCTCCCGCGCCCTTAGGATCGACGTTCTCGGTCTGCGGAGCGCGCAGGCCGTGGTGCTGCACGACTACTGGCGGTCGTATCCCGGAACCGACCTCGACGTGGTGACCCTCCGGGTCGACGACCCGCGCGTAGCGGTCGCCGCCGTCGAAGCGGGGGATGTCGACGCCTCGTTCCGTACCGTCACCGACCCGGCCGCACTGCCGCCCGGCGTGCGGATGATCCACGCCTTCGACTCTCCGCTGGAGCTTCTCGTCGGCCCGGGACATCCGCTCGCCTCCGCGCGGGAACTGACGCCGTCGCAGTTGCGCGGACACCGGATATGGATGCCGGGTATCGCGCCCCGGAGCGAATGGGGTGAGTTCTACGACCAGCTCGTCACCGAGTTCGACCTCCGCATCGACGCGGCGGGCCCGCACTTCGGAGACGAAGTACTCCTCGACACCCTCGCGGACTCGGCGGACGTGGCCACGCTCGTCGGGGCACGCGACCGGTACGTCTGGCCGACGAGCCACGACCTGCGCCGTATCCCGGTCGTGAACCCGACCCTCGTATACCCGCTCTCGCTCATCCTCCCCCGGGCGAATCCGCATCCGGGGCTCAGTGGAGTCATCGCCCACCTCGGAAGCCTGCCAAGGCTCCCCGGGCCGGTCTGGCTCCCGTCCTGGGCGACGGGCGACGGCGTGAACGGCCGCTGACAGCAGCCTCCAGCAGCGGCCCGGCGAGGCTCTCCAGTCTGGCGACTGACTGTCAGTCACCCAGACAACCGACACCACCGATACACCGGAAGAAGGAATCCTGTATGTCCGACGACCGTCTGATGCGCATACACAGCGCCGAGTTCCAGGCCATGGCGGAGAGGGTCCTGCGGGTCACCGAACTCACCTCCCGCCTGAACGTCCTGCCCTTCGACGACGAAGCGGGCAAGGCGGAACTGTTCGAGCAGATCCTCGGCAAGCCGCTGCCGCCGCGCGTCACGATCTATCCGCCCTTCTACACGGACCACGGCCTTCAACTGGACCTCGGCGAGCGCGTGTTCATCAACCAGAACTGCACGTTCCTGGACTACGCCGGCATTCGGCTCGGCGACCGCGTGATGATCGGCCCGAAGGTCACGTTCATCACCGGCGGCCACCCCGTTGATCCCGAGGAGCGGCGGCTCTACCTCACGGGCGCGCCCATCGATGTGGCGGAGAACGTGTGGATCGGCGCCGGTGCCATGATCCTTCCCGGCGTCAGTATCGGGCGCGACGCAGTCGTCGCCGCCGGCGCGGTCGTGACCGATGACGTTCCGCCGGCGAGTCTGGTGACCGGCGGTAAGGCCACCGTGCATCGGCGGTGGTGACGACCCCTTCGCGCGAGCTGTGTAACAGCGGCGTGCCGGGGCCGTGCCGACGACGTCATGGACGTGAGACCGCGTGAACCAGCAGCCATGAGCGGCCCATCCTGATGATCGTAAGCACGAGGTACGAAGCACCTGCCACCCCCGCAGCTGTCACTCCGAACGGAAGAAACTCCAATGAACCGTCGTCTGCGCACCGCCGTTGCCGTCACCGCCGCGCTCGGTGCGGGCCTGCTGATGACAGCGTGCGAGGGCGATGACACGTCGTCGGCGCCGACCGGCGCCCGGTCCTCCGCGACCGCCGCACCGGACTCGTCGACGGCCCCCGACGAAACGTCCGGCGACGGCGACGGTAAGGGCGAGGGTGCGGGTGCGGCTGCGGGTGCGGGCAAGAGCAACGGCGGCAGCGGGACCGGCACTTCGGGAAGCGGCGCGAAGGACGCCGGCGACAAGAGCGGCTACGGGCAGACCTGCGGTACCAACGACCTTTCCTGGAGCGTCAGTTCCGAGTCCCAGGCAGGCGGCTACTTCCTGATCAAGGCCGAGGCCAAGACCGGTATCACCTGCGTCATACCCGCCGCGCTGCCGGTCGTGGCGTTCGGATCGGACGGCACCGAGGCCGAGCCCGCCGAGCAGTCCGCCGGTAACGACATCACGCTGCGGGCGGGAGTCGCCGCCTACGCCGGTGTGAACCCGAAGACGACGGACGAGGACGGCGGCAAGGAGCTGTCCGACCTCATCGTCTCCGTCGCCGGCGACGACCCGAACCCGGTTTCCCTGGAGGTCGACCCGTTCATCGTCGACAAGCCGATCGTCACCAGCTGGCACACGTCCGCCGCTGACGCTGTCCCCTTCTCCAGCTGAGCTGAGCTGAGTCGAGTTGAGCGAGACTGGCTGAACGCGGAGACGCCGCCGAAGCCGGCCGATGTTCAGCACCCCGGGCGGCCAGGAGAAAGAAGCCGATGAGACTCTGCTTTCTGGTGGAGGAGCGCTACCGGAACGACGGCATGCCCGGCGAGGTGATCCGGCAACTCACCGCCTGGGGGCACCAGGTGGACGTGGTGTGGCCGGGGAGCGCACTGGTGCGGCTGCCCGAGGCGATCCAGGCCGGCGTCCATGACGCCTGGGTGCTCAAGACGGTGTCCGGGGGTCCGGGGCTGACACTGCTGGAGTCCGCGGCGGCGGTCGGGCTGACGACCGTCAACGACGCCCGGTCGATCCGCGCCGTACGCGACAAGGCACTCGCCGCGGTGATCGCGCACCACCGGGGGCTGCCGATGCCCCGGACGTACGTGGTCGCGCACCCCGAATCGCTGGCGGAACTGCCGGACAGTGAGTTTCCGCTGGTCGTCAAGCCTGCCGACGGTAGCTCGGGACGGGCGGTGCATCTGGTGCGCTCCCCCGGCCAACTGGCCGCGCTCACAACCGAATTGGCGCGGGAGGGGATGCTGATCGCCCAGTCGTACGTACCCAACTCGGGGACCGACCTCAAGGTGTACTGCGTCCGCGGCGAGCTGTTCGCGGCCGAGCGGCGCTCGCCGCTTCAGCCGCACCAGTCGCATCACTCAGACAAGTCAGACCAGTCACGCCAGTCGCATCAGCCGCATGAGCCTCTGCGCGAGCGGCGCGTGCCGCTCTCCGCCGAGGTGGCCGGGATGGTCAGGGACGTGGGGCGAATATACGGGCTCGACCTGTACGGCGTGGACGTGCTGCTCGGCCCGGACGGTCCGGTGATCGTCGACGTCAACGACTTCCCGAGCTTCCGGCCCGTACCGGACGCCGTGGCGCGGGTGGCCCGCGCCGTACTGGAACTGGCGCGTGAGGGCGGGACGTCACCGGCCCCCGTCGTACCGCTTCCGCTTCCGCTGCCCGGCCCGGTGCGGATTCCCGTACAGATCTCGGCGACGCCCGGCGAGCGACGATGAGAAGGCTGCGGATCGGCCTCCTCACCCACCGTCCCGACCACCCCCTACTCACCGCCACCACAGCCCTCCTGACGGGCCGTCATCACATCACGGTGATCGATCCCGGCGCCTCGTCGTCGTCCGGACACCTCGACGTCTGTCTGTTGAAGGCGCGTACCCCGTCCGCGCTGGCGCTCGCGCGGTCCTTCGAGGAGCGCGGCGTCCCGGTCCTGAACTCGTCCTCGGCGACCGGGCGTTGCCAGGACCGTACGCGGATGGCCACGCTGGCCCGATCCGCCGGACTGCCCTTCGCGGCCACCCGGACCGCACCGAGCCTCGAACGGCTCGCGGCGGAGACCGGCCTCGGCTATCCGCTGGTCGTCAAGAGCCGCCACAGCCGACGCGACGACCTCGTCGCCCGCGTCGACGACGCCTCCGAGCTGACCGCCCTGTGCCGCACCTGGTCCCAAGAGCCCGTGGTGACACAGGAGTTCACCCCGAACAACGGCTGGGATCACAAGCTGTGGGTGATCGGCGACCAGCTCTTCGCCGGCCTGCGCCGCTCGGAACTGGCACCGGAGGGACGCTCCCCGACGCTGCCGCTCGCACCGGACGAGCTGCCCGACGGGTGGGCGGCACTGGCCCGTTCGGTCGGTTCGGTGTTCGCACTCGACGTGTACGGCGTGGACGTGATCGAGACGGCCGGCGGCGCCCCGCTGATCGTGGACGTCAACGCGTTCCCCGGCGTACGGGGCCAGAGCGGCGCGCCCCACGCACTGGCGGCACTGACTCTGCGGGCAGCCGCCTGATCGGTGATCGGCGGGTCCGACCGGGTTACGCGTCCTGCTGCCCGGCAGGCGCGACGGCGGCGAGGTAGACGCCGGCGGCGACCGTGGCCGCCGCGACCGCTCCGGCCAGCGGAACGGCCCAGTGCCCGGCGGCACTGGTGGCCAGCACCAGCACCGCGCCGATCGGTGAGACCAGATGCTGCGCCGTACTCCGTTTGAAGTGGCGCGTGTGCACCGCCCACACCGTGATCATGAAGAGCGCGGTGGGGACGGTGACCGCCAGGGAGCCCGTGAGCGTGGAGATGTGCGCGTGGTGGGTGACCTGTTCGACGGCGACCTCGATCCCGGCGCCGATCGCGGCGGCGGAGCCGAGGATCACGTAGTGGCCGTATCCCCAGACGAACGCCTGCCGGTTGGAGATCAGATACTCGTGGATGGGCACAGCGAAGTAGATCCAGAACGCCGCGAAGACGATGACGAGTCCCCCCGCCGCGATCGGCAGCAGCTCGCCCAGGGCCGCCGACTCGTCGAGCGCCGACTGCACCGCCACGGTGGCGGCGGAGATGGTCTCGCCGAGCATGATGATGGTGAACAGCCCGTGGCGTTCGGCGATGTGGTGCGGATGCCACGGGGTCCGCCGACGGTGCTCGGCGAAGGCCGGTACGGCCAGTTCCGCGACGACGAGCAGCAGGAACCCCCAGGTCCAGGCCGCGTTCGGCAGCAACAGCAGCCCCACCCAACCCAGCTGCACCAGGACGAGCCCGGCCGCGTAGCGCAGTGCGGTCGTCCGGGCGGCCCCGCTCTCGCCGCGCGCCGCCCGCAGCCACTGCAGAGTGAGCGCGATACGCATGATCAGGTAGCCCGTGATCGCGACCGTGTAGTCCGCCTGGTCGAAAGCGCGCGGGACTCCGGCGGCCAGGACCAGGACGCCGGCGATCTGCACCAGGGTGGCGAGCCGGTAGGGGACGTCGTCGCAGTCGTACGCGGAGGCGAACCAGGTGAAGTTCACCCACGCCCACCAGATCGCGAAGAACACCAGCAGATAGCCCGTGATGCCGTGCCCGGTGTCCCCCTCCGCCAGCCCGTGCACCAGCCGCGCCCCGGCCTGCGCCACCGCCACGACGAAGCACAGGTCGAAGAACAGCTCCAGCGGGGTGGCGGCCCGATGCGCCTCGCGAGGACTACGGGCCCGCATCCGGACCAGCGGCACCACGGCCCGACCGTGCCCGGTGCCGGTGCCGGCCCCGACCCCCGTCGCGGTCGCCTGCCCCGTCCCCTTCGCCGCCTCCGTGGGAGAGTCCTCACTCATCAGTGCGCCCTTCCGCTCGCGCCACCCCGGCGGCGGCCACCTGCCCTCTCGGCACAGTGCCCCACATCCGAGCGGCCCGCAGCCGGGGCTCGCGGACGGCGGCCGAGGCGATCATCGACCACGACCCACGGAAACTCCCGAGGTGCCGTCGGCGAGACGGCCAGGAACGGGAAAGGGCGCCCCCGGTGACGGAGGCGCCCTTTCTCAGGGTGTGGCGGGGTAGGACCGCGTCAGGAGGCCGAGTTGGTCTGGCGGCGGCGGACGGTGAAGACCGTGACGGCGCCGAGTGCCAGCGCCGCGCCGGCCGCCGCGGCGAGCTGCGGGAGCGGCGAGGAGGAACCGGTGCTGGCCAGAGAGCCGTCCGTGGTGTTCGCCGGGGTGGTGGACGTGCCGCCCTGCGGCTTGGTGTCCGGGGTCGGGGTGGTCTTGCCGGGCGCGGCGTCGTCCACGTCGCCGGGAACGCTGCCGGCGGCGAGGAGTTCGAAGGCGTACTCGGTGGAGAGGTTGCCGCCGCAGGACTCGTCATTGTTGAAGTAGTCACCGGCGACGAACGCGAGGCCGTCCCCGGCCGGGGCCTTGGCGTCGACCTTCAGGCGCAGCTTCACGTCGGCGTGGGCGCCGGCCTTCAGCGGGCTGATGGAGCCGGCGTAGCCGTCGCCCACGTTCTTCCAGCCCGGGGACGCGGTGGTCGACCACTGCAGGTGGAAGGCGTCGTCGATGACGTTGTAGCCGCCCTTGTCCGTGGCGTGGAAGTAGACGAACGGGGAGACCTTGTCCAGCGTCTTGTTCGTGCCGTTGGCCACGCGGACCGAGAAGTCGGTCGTCGAGCCCGCGACGATCTTGGACGGCAGGCCGTGAGCGACGGTGGTGAGCTTGCTCTCGAACACGCAGTCCGGCTCGTTGGGCTCCTCCGGCTCCTCCTCCTTGGCGTCGGCGAGCGCCTTGTCGGCGGCCTCCTTCGTCTCAAGGGCCTCCTTCAGGGCCTTCTGGACCTTCGAGTACTCCCGCGCGGCGGCGACGCGCGCGTCGTCGGCCACCCGGCCGGCCGTCGCGGCCTTCTCGTCGGCGGCGGTCTTGGCGGCCCCCGCCGAGGCGGCGACGGTCCCGGCGTCGGCGACCGCCTTCTCCGCGGCCGCCTTCTCCTCGTCGGTGGCGGTCTCGGGCAGCGCGGCGAGTGCGGCCTGGGCGTCGGTGAGCGCCTTGTCGGCGTCCTCCTTGGCGGTGGCGGCGGCCGCCGCCTCCTTCCTGGCGGCCGCCGCGGCGACGGTCAAGGGCGCGTCGTCGGAGAGAGCCGCCTCAAGAACGATCTGTCCGGCCCGCTGCGCGGCGAGGGCTTCCTCGTACGCCTTCTGCGCCTGCTCGGCGGCCTTCTCGAGTTCCTCGATGGACGGTTTGCCCCGCTCGTCCTGCTGCGCCCGCACCTGCGACCCGGCGGACGGCTTGGCGTCGGCGAGCGCGGGCGTGACGGTGAGGAGGACGACGGGGGTGGTCACGGCGGCGACAACGGCCGTGGCGAGTATGCGGCGAATCTTCAACGGAGTCCTTCGCGGGTCCGACAAACAGGTCTGGACAACGGGTCTGGGAGCGGGCCCGAAAAGCGAGGCCCGAAAAGCGGGTTCACGTGTTGAGGCAACCGCTGCGGCAGCGACACGCAGGGCTTGGTTGGTGATCGTATGACCGAAAACACCGTTGTCGGAAGCGCGTTAGACAGAGCGCGAGTGCGGCAGACCGTCCGCACAGGTGGGGCAATTGCCGCATAAGGGGGCAGTTGCTTTCCGCACACGGGTCACTTTTGTGATCCATGTCATTTCATGGAAGGCGCCCGGAATCGGCCGTGGAGGCGGGAGTCCGGGGCCGGGTGGCGGTGCGGGTGGGAGTCACTGACCGTGCGGGCGGGAGTCAGTCGGTGTGCGGGCCAACCTCAGTCAGCGTGCGGGCCGGCCTCAGTGACCGTGCGGGCGGGACTCGGTCACCGTACGGGGAAGCCGAAGGAGTACCCCTCCTGCTTCAGCCAGGGCAGCACCTCGCGCAGCGCGGCCACGGTCTGCGAGCGCTCCCCTCCCGCGTCGTGGAAGAGGACGGTCGGGCCGTCGGAGATCTCCCGCTTGACGGTGGCGACCATGGTGTCCACACCGGGACGCTCGAAGTCCTTGGAGTCGACGTTCCAGCCCAGCGGCCGCATCCCCCGGGACGCGGCGAGCTGCCGGCTGTACGGGGTGAAGGCACCGCCCGGTGCGCGGTAGTACTCCGGCCGGACGCCGCCGGACGCCTTGGTGATCATGCGCTCGGCATCGAGGATCTGCTTGGACTGGTATGCCTCGGACTTGGTGTCCATGGTGGTGTCGTGCGAGACCGTGTGGTTGCACAGCTTGTGCCCGTCCGCCACCACCGCCTTGACCAGGTCCGGGTACGCCTGGGCCTGCGTGCCCACCATGCAGAAGGTGGCCTTCGTACCGTTGTCCTTCAGCAGTTGCAGCACCTGCGGCGTCCACTTCGGGTCCGGTCCGTCGTCGATGGTGATGTTGACGCCCTGGGCACCGCGGTCCGAGGCGTGCGCGATGTCCGCCGCCACCTTGGCCACTTCCCGGTCCTGGTCCGGCACGGAGACCCGCGCTTCCGGCTGCCGCCCCGCGACGGGGTTGGCCTGCGCGGTCCACATCGAGGCTGCCGCGGCCACCGCCGTGACTCCGAGCGCCGTAGCGAGAAGGCGGCCGTGCCATCCCTTTCCCTTGTGCTTTGACATGTTCGCCCGCCCCTTCGCTGTCTCCGCCGATGCCGTGCACTCATGAAGCCATACGAACGCCCGGGCAGGGCCCCTCTGTTACCGATCAAGGACGAACCCGGAGGGGGTCGGCGACAAACGCGGGAGATCCGCGACCTACGGACACCCGGACCGGGATCCGCACCGGGATCCGCACCGGGATCCGCACCGGGTCCGGACCGGGAAATACGATTGCCGCCCCGGCGGACGCGCTGGCACCATGCGGGCGTGACCACCGCCGGAGCGCCGAACTGCCTGCTGGTGACGGGGATGCCGGGCGCCGGCAAGTCGACCGTGACCAGGCTTGTCGCCGAGCGGCTGCCGCGTGCCGCCCGGCTCGACGGCGACGAGTTCAACAGGATGATTGTCAGCGGTTTCGTCTGGGCCCTGGGCGAGCCCGCCGACGAAGCGGCCCGGCAGGTGGAGCTGTTGCACCGCAATCTGTGCGCACTGGCGAACAACTTCGCCGACGCGGGCTTCACGCCCGTGATCGACGCGATCATCCCCTCCCGCGAGAAGCTGGACTTCTTCCTCGATCTCCTCACGCCCCGCCGGGTCCGGTTCGTCGTCCTGACACCGGGCATCGAGGTCTGCAAGCACCGCAACACGCTCAGGGATCCTCGCGACCGGTTCGACTTCGACGGTTACGAAGCCCTCGACGCTGACATGAAGGGCCAGTTCGGCGATGTCGGTTGGTGGTTCGACACCGCGGCGCTCACCCCCGGACGGACCGCCGATCTCATCGTCCGCGAAGCGGACCGCCGTGCCGTCGTGAACTGACCGGCGTCAACTGGCCGTTAGCCCGCCCGACGGTCTTGGTCCTGGTCCTGGCCCTGTACAACCGTCACAGATAGCTGACGCCGGTCAGTCCCTCGGCGGCCTCCCACAGCGTCTTCCCGTACGCGGGGTCGGACGCCTCCGGGTTGGGCTCCGTCGGGGCGACCGGGCCGCGGATCTCCTGGAAACCGGACGGGCCGTAGAACTGGCCGCCCCGTACGCCAGGTGCGGTCGCGGCGTGCAGTTGGGGGCGCGCGCCCCCTTGGACCGAAGGGAACGCCAGTTGTGTCCACCGGTCGATGGCCCGTGGGATCGCCCCGCGCTCCTCGAACGCCCGCTGGCTGAGGTTGGTACGGCAGATCCCGGGGTGGGCGACGACGCTGATGACGGGCGCGCCCGCCTTCTCCAGCCGGCGGTGGAGTTCGAAGCCGTACACGGTGCAGGCCAGCTTGGAACGGGCGTACGCGCGGCGGGGTTTGAAGTTGTTCCGCGACATCAGGTCGTCGAAGTCGAGTCGGGCGCCCCGGTGCGCGGTCGAGCTGATGCTGACCACGCGCGCGCCGGCCGCCCGGCTGAGGGGGCCGAGCAGCAGACCGGTGAGCGCGAAGTGGCCCAGCATGTTGACCCCGAAATGGGCCTCGAAGCCGTCGCCGGTGGTACGGGGCGGGCCGAGGTGGACCACACCGGCGTTGTTGACCAGGACATCGACCGCGGGGAAGTCGTCGTTCATCCCCTTCGCGAAGGCGCGTACGGATTGGAGCGAGGCCAGGTCGAGTTGGCGTGCCTCCACCTGCGCCCCCGGTACGGTCCGCCGGATGTCCGCGACCGCCTGCTCCCCGGCGACGGTGTTGCGTACGGCCAGCACCACCTCCGCCCCGCTGCGGGCGAGTTCGGTCGCGGTGGCCAGGCCGAGTCCGGAGTTCGCACCGGTCACAACGGCCAGGCGGCCTCTCTGGTCGGGGATGTCACGTTCGGTCCATTCGGTCATGACCGCTGCTCCTCGGGGACGCTGTGCACGGCTGCTGGGCCCCAACGCTAGGAGCGGGGAGCCGAGTTGACGTCGTACCCGCTTCCCTAGGAGTACGAGACCTACCTTCGGCCCGTACCGCACCCGCACACTGTCCGTATGGCTGCCGACCACTCGTTCGCCCGTGAACTCGGTGACTTCCTCCGCGCCCGGCGCGACCGGCTGCGCCCGCAGGACCTCGGGCTGGAGCCGGGCCCCCGGCGCAAGGTCACCGGACTCAGGCGCGAGGAGATCGCGCTGCTGGCGGGGCTGAGCACCGACTACTACCAGCGCATGGAGCAGGGCCGCGACGTACGCCCCTCCGACCATGTCCTCGACGACCTCGCCACCGCGCTGAACCTCGACGACGACGAACGCAGGCACCTCTTCGCCCTCGCCCAGGCGGCACGCCGGCCGCAGCGCGTGCGCAGGCGCCGCGCCCCCGAGCGCGTACCGGACGGCACCCGGCACCTGCTGGCCGCCATGAACACCCCGGCGGTGGTGCTCAGCCGGCACCTCGACCTGCTCGCGTGGAACCCACTGGCCGAGGAGTTGTTCGGCGACCCCAGCCAACAGCCGCCGGAGCACCGCAACATGCTCACCTCGCTGTTCCACGACCCCGAGACCCGGATGCGCTGCCCCGACTGGGAAGCCACCGCGCTCCAGTACATCGGCATGCTGCGCGCCGCCGTCGCCACGGACCCGACGCATCCGCGGGCCACCACTCTCATCGGCGAACTCAGCATCCGCAGCGCGGACTTCAGGCGGCTCTGGGCCCGGCACGAGGTGCGCGAGACGGTGCACGGGACGAAGCTGTTCCGGCATCCGCAGGTCGGCGAGATCACGGTCGAGTGGGGCAGCTACCCGTTGCCCGGCAGTCCCGGCCCGGTGATGTTCGTCTACACCGCCGAGCCGGGCACCCCGGACGCCGAGCGGCTGCAGCTGCTGGCCTCCCTGCGGGCCGGCCGCACCCGGCGGGACGGGCACGCGGAGTCCGGCGGGCACGCGGGGCACGACCGGTACCTCGGGTCGTAACAGACGGCCGGGTGCGACCGGCACGCGAAACGCTCGGCTGGGAGACCCCAACCGAGCGTCCGGTGTTCTGTGTTCTGTGCCGCTTTCGGTTTTCGGTCAGATCGTCGGTGTCTCGTCGACGATCTCCTTGTGCGGCTCGACAACGAACTTCCAGCCGTCGCTGGGCTCCAGGAACCGCACCCGGGTCGGGTAGATGTCCAGGGCGCGGCGGTCGCGGTTCTGGTTGCTCGTGTTCTTCCGCCCCCGGGCCGGCTCCTCGAACAGGTCGACCTTGACGTCCGGCACCGCGGCGACTTCCTCGCTCCAGCGCTGCACGATCCCCGCGCCGAACGCGTCCCGCGCGGAGGAATAGAGCGCCTCCAGGGATTCCAGATTCCCATTGGGTACGAAGAGAGCGAGGTTCAGGAGAACGCCGGCACTCTGGAGAACCTCGATTTCCTCCCCCGCCTTGTCGGCGACCCAGATCCCGCGCTCTTCGGCATTGTCCGGGAGAACATGGATTTCTTCACCGAAGATTGTCTTCGCGGTGAAGGACCCTCCCTCAAAATTCTTACCCGGCTCCGTGAGGAAAGCCGAGGCGTAGCAGTCGAGAGGAAGGCCATCCATCTCCGCCGAGACGAAAATGCCGTCCTGGAGCCCCAACTCGGAGACCTCTCCGGCCGTAAGACGTCGAGCCGTAACCTTCTCGGTATTCACGCCATTCCCCTTTTCTGCGGCGTCCTGTGAATTCATTGAACTCTACCATGAAAACGATCGTCCACTTCCCGCCGTCAATCGCCGAGCGGAATGTGAACGGACTTAGCGGAATGCAAACGGGTCGAGTCGCACCCTGACTACGGATAACCGCTCTCGCGGATTTCCCCGACCAATTCCGACAGATCGGCCCCGGCGTTCAACGACAACACTATTTCTGTCGTCAACGGTCGCGGGGCATACACATGACGCACCGCGTCCAGGTCCACGGGAACCCAGTAGTCGTATGCAGTCACGCGCTCATCCAACCGCACGCCACTGACACCGGCCCGCGCCGGTCAGAGGCCGACCGTGTCCGCCAGGCCGTCGGTGTGGGTGCGGAGGAAGGCTTCGGGGTCCGTCACCGTGTCCGCCGCGTAGTGGCCGAAGGTGTCGAACAGGATCGCGCCGATGACCGCCGACCACAGTCCGTAGACCCGGGCCACGTTGCCCACCGGCATGTCGAAGCCGAACAGTTCCCGCAGTCGCTCCATGTCGGCGCGGACCGCCGGATCGCGCGGCGCCTCCACCGTTCTCAGCTTGCCCGCCCGCCAGGCGTCCTCGACCAGTCGGGCGAGAGCGAGGGCGAGCCGGGTGCCGGGCTCCACGGTCTGGTCGCCGGGAGCCGTGTAGCCGGGGACCGGTGTGCCGTAGAGCATGGCGAAGCGGGACGGTTCACGGACGGCCCAGGCGCGCGCCGCGAGTACCGCCGCCTCCAGCCGCTCGCGGTGCGACAGGCGCGATGCCGTCGCGAGGGCCGCGTCGACCTCGTCGGCGAGTTCGTCGTAAGCGTCGACGATCAGCAGCGTGATGAGCGCTTCGCGGTCCTTGACGTAGCGATAGAGCGCCGACGGTACGACTCCGATGTCGCGTGCCACGGCCCGCAGGGAGAGGTCGGCGGGAAGTACCGTCGCCAGGTGCTCGCGTCCCACGCGCACGATGTCGTGCATCATCTGCTCGCGTGCGACTTGCCGTGAAGTGACCATGCATCCACCTTATTAGTCAACGGTGTTCTCTCTTGGGCCGGCGGTGCGCGATGGCCGGCCGGGGTCGTACCGGCCGGCCGGCCTGCTGCGCGTGACGGCTCAGGCCGCGGTCAGCGGAGCGTTCTCGCGCTGGAGGACCCGCCAGGACTGCCAGCCGCGGCAGGCGATGTACGCGAAGATCGTCAGCGTCGCGACGGAGGTGTCGGTGATGGAGGACTGCTGACCCTCGGTGGTGTCCAGGATCGTGAACGCGAGGATCGTCGCGGCGACCTTGTGGAAGATCACCATCTCCCAGATCGCCGGAACCTGACGCGGCCGGTACGCGAGCATCGCCCACATCGCGCTGAACACCAGATACCCGAACGTCCGCCAGCCCTCGACCATCATCCGGTCGTCGGCCGCGTCGGCCATCAGGAACAGCCCGTTGATGAACACCGCGAAGGTCACCGCGGAGTTCAGTCCCATCAGACTCCGGCCGATGAGGTCCCAACGCCGGGACGGGGCGCTGGTGTTGGTGTTGGTGTTGGTGGAGGTGACGGTCGCTGTGGCCATGACGGACATCCTTCGGGTGAGAAGCGAGAAGCGAGAACACTGTTCTCCGTTGAGAAGAATCATGCCTCGCATCCCCGGACGAAGTCAAGAACAGTGTTCTCGTTTCTCGCTCAGTCCGTGCCGCCGCACCCAGGAGGAGATCGCCGCGGCTATCTCGACGGGACGGTCCTCGGGCGTGTGGTGCCCGGCCGGAACCCTGGCTGTCGAACTCGACAAGCGCGCCGACGGCACACTCGACACGGAGGCCGGCGCCGTGATCCAACGCCTGCTGGACTGCACCGGCCACCAGTTCCGCGCCTTGGGCCTGCCCGCCCCGGACGACCTCGCCGTCACCCTCGTCGCCGCCTAGAGAAACGCGACGAGATGGACCGGGCGGGGCGGGATTACGCTGGGGGGATGGCTGAGTCGTTGCCCTCCGTGGTCGTCGGTCGGTGGCAGTCGCGAGGGCGGGGCGCCGGTCGGGTGGGGCGTCGTGTGGTCGGGGAGTCGGTGTATCTGCTCACCGCGCCGGTGAGTGCCGTGGTCGGTCTGCTGCTGGTCGTCGGTGGGTTGGGCGTGGGGGTGGCCGGGCGGGGGCTGGGGGTGGTGCGGTGGGCCGGGGATCTGGAGTGGTGGCGGATCGGCGCGGTGCGTTCCCGGCGCGGCGAGGAGCGGTCGAGGGTGGCCGGCGCGGCCGACCCCGGGCTGTGGCTGGACCTGGTGCACGCGGTGACGGTGCTGCCCGTCGTGCTGGTCACCTCCGTG
Source organism: Streptomyces sp. NPDC057307 (assembly GCF_042667665.1). Classification (NCBI taxonomy): domain Bacteria; kingdom Bacillati; phylum Actinomycetota; class Actinomycetes; order Kitasatosporales; family Streptomycetaceae; genus Streptomyces; species Streptomyces sp. NPDC057307. Next base: position 64,751 of record NZ_JBHUZM010000001.1, read on the forward strand.
GTGACGGGGCTGTGGTGGTTCGTGGGAGTCGCGACCGTCACGTATCCCCTGCGCAGCGGGGACGCGCCCGGGTCGCTGCCGCCCATGACCCTGTACGCGGGCAGTGACCAGTCCCATGTCGCCCTGAGCCTGGGGCTGACGTCCCCGGCCGAGCGGCTCGTCTTCGCGATCACGCTCGGGCTGTCGCTGCTGTGCACCCTGCCGCTGGTGACCCGGGTGTGCGTCGCCGCCCAGGCCGGGTTGGGGCAGGCGCTGCTCTCCAACACGTCGGCGTTGCACCGCCGGATCAGCGGGCTGGAGCGGGAGCGCGACACCGCCCGCGCACAGGCCGTCGCCGCCGTCACGGCCGAAGCCGCCGCCCTGCGCCGACTGGAACGCGACATCCACGACGGGCCCCAGCAGCAGTTGGTCCGCCTGGCGATGGAACTGGGCCGCGCCCAGCACCACTTCGACACCCGGCCGGAGATCGTCCGGGCGGCACTCGCCGACGCGGTCGTCCAGACCCAGGAGGCGCTGGACGAACTACGCGCCCTGTCACGCGGCATCGCCCCACCGATCCTCGCCGACCAAGGACTGCGGGAGGCGCTCGCCGCCCTGGCCGCGCGCTGCGTCGTACCCGTCGAACTCGACGCCGGTCCCTTGAACCGCCGGCTCGACGCTGCGGTCGAGACAGCCGCGTACTTCGTGGTCTCCGAGGCCCTGACGAACGTGGCGAAGCACAGCGACGCCCGCCGGTGCACGGTCGGAATGCGGCACACCGACGGAACCCTGCGCGTCTGGGCGACCGACGACGGGGTGGGCGGCGCGGCTCTCGCCAAAGGACACGGACTGCGCGGCCTGGACGACCGGGTACGTGCGGTCGGCGGCCGGCTGCGGGTCACGAGTCCCGACGGCGGCCCGACGACGGTCACCGCGGAGCTGCCATGTCGCTGATCCCGTACGAGACGGACCGCGCCGTCCGGGGGCCGCTGCGCGTCGTCGTCGCCGACGACGCGGTGCTCCTGCGCGAGGGCCTGGTCCGGCTGCTCACCGAGGACGGTCACCAGGTGGTGGCGGCGGTCGGTGACGGCCCCGCCCTGGTGGACGCGGTGCTCGAACACCGCCCGGACGTGTCGCTCGTGGACGTACGAATGCCCCCGACCCACCGGGACGAGGGCCTGCGCGCGGCGATCACCGCCCGTGGACATCTGCCTGGCGCCCCGATGCTGGTGCTCAGCCAGTACGTGGAGGTGTCCTACGCCGCCGCCCTGCTCGCGGACGGCTCCGGCGCGGTCGGCTATCTGCTGAAGGACCGGGTCGCGAAGGTCGAAGAGTTTCTGGACGCCCTGGACCGGGTCGCCCGTGGCGCGACGGTGCTCGATCCGCAGGTCGTGGCCCAACTGCTGGCCGGGCAGCGCCGGGACGACCCGCTCGGCGCGCTGACCGCGCGTGAACGGCAGTTGCTGGCGCTGATGGCCGAGGGCCACTCCAACACGGCCATCGCCCGGCGGCTGGTGCTCTCCAACAGCGCGGTGGAGAAGCACATCGGCAACGTCTTCGCGAAGCTCGGCCTACCGCCCGACGACGCCCAGCACCGCCGGGTGCTCGCCGTCCTCGCCTACCTCAACGCCTAGGAGACAACACGGCCGTACGAGGAGCCGTCATCACCAGCCGCCCTCGAGGAAGGCGAGGAGCGCCGGCGCCGAGTCCATCGTGGTGAGTGTGTTCGCGACGGCCACGACGATCACCGCCGGTGACAGCAGGGCGGAGAGAACGCCGTACGACGCCAGCACCCGCCTCGTTCGCCGCTCGGACGCCCCTGTTCCGGCGAACCTCTTCCACAGCACCACAGTCATCCGGACGAGAACGGCCCCCACGATCGCGGCGGCCACGGCTATCACCGCGTGGTACCGGGAGAAGTCGCTGATCATCTCCTGGAGGGCGGGAGAGGTCCGGACACTCGCGCCGGCGTTCGCGTTCGGGTTCGCGTTCGGGTTCGCGGCCAGGCCCTGCTCGATCTGGCCGAGGGCGTGGGCGAGTTCACCTTCTGGCGCGTCGAGCGGCAGCATCGGCAGCAGAGAGGAGAAGGGTGCTGTCGCGCCCTGGATGTTGGCCATCAGCGCCGCCGACGAGAAAAGCGCGAGCGCCGTGACGAGCACCCCGGCCGACGCGAGGGCCGCCCTGCTTCCCGCCCCGAGACCGCCGGCCCGCAGGAATGTCTGCCAGAGACGCAGGCCGAGCGCGACCAGCACGATCAGCAGGAGCGCGGCGATCACGGCCTTGGCCACGTGGTAGTGGAACCACTGGTCGACGAGGTGCGCCAAGTCCGGCGGGAACGCGCGGTCGCCGGAGTTCCAGTAGTCCACGAACGGCCCGGGAAGGCTTTCGCCGAGGGCGCGTTCGTCGGTGAAGCCGCCGCCCGACATGCGCGCCGCCCAGCCGCGAGGGGCGAGGACGAAGGCGGGGACGAGGGCCGCGGCGAGGGCGACGAGCGTGAGGTACGCGCGAGCGGAGGTGGCCGCGGAGGGCGGTGGGGCTGCTGTCATGCCGGTCAGCCTTTCGCCCCGGCGCCCACCCGGTCACTGCGGTCCGCCACTCACTTGAGGTATGGCCTGCCACACCCCAAGCCTGGTCCACCGCCACCGTCAGTCACGTGGCGTGGTCTCGAACTCGTCGCCGAACGCGGCCCGCACGGCTTCACCCTGGCCGAGGCGAGCCGCCGGGCGGGCGTGAGCGTCGCGGCGCCGTACAAGCACTTCGCCGACCGGGAAACCCTGCTGGCCGAACTCGCCACCAAGGGATACCGCGAGCAACGGAGCCGCTTCGCCGTCGCCGTGGGCAGCGGCGAGAGTCCCGAGGAGCAACTGGCGGCTTTCGCGTCCGCCTACGTCCGATTCGCCGCCGAGGAGCCGGCCCTCTTCGACATCACCTTCAACGCGGGCCTCAACAAGTCCCGGTTCACCGAGTTGGCCTCGGCCGGCGACGAGGTGGCCGGACTCCTGCTGCCGGTTGCCCGCCGGCTGGCCCCGGACCCGGACGAGGCGTCCGACCTGCTCCTCCGCGTCGCCGGTGCCGCGCACGGCCTCGCCGTATTTCTACGTCAGGGCCTGTTCGGAGTGGGGAGCGGAGCGCTCGCGGACACGGCGGAGAAGGCCGCTCGCACGGCCCGCGCGATCACGCGGCAGCACGACGCCTGACCGGCGACGCGGCTCGGCCGGTCACGACCGCGTGGCGGTTCCGCACTCCTCTTCGTCGGCGTCCTGCAGGCGGACGTCCATCGACGTACTGCGGTCGTACGGGTCCATCGCGGGGCCGGAACCCTTGTCCGTACGCTCGGAGGTGAACTCGGGGAGGAAGAAGCCGGTGGAGTCGGCGCAACCGCCGTTGGTGGCGTCCACCTTGTAGGAGAGAAGGGTGAACGTCCCCGCCTCGGTGATCACCTTCGCCGGGTCGTCCCAGCTCATCACCGTCTCGCGGCGCGCGATGGTGCGCGCGACCTCGTCGCTGCCCTTCGCCGCCCGGACGACCGGGTAGACGTACGTGACGTCGCTGGTCACCTCGACCGCGCCACGCTTGCCCTCACGGAAGGTGATCTGTCCCTGCGTCTTCACCACGTCCCCCACCAGCCGCACCTTCGTCTGCGCGAACCGGCTGAACAGCAGCAGGGGGTCGTTCTCCTCGCCGGGCTCGCGGAACGCTGCCGTCACGTAGTCCTGGACATCGCGCTGATGGGGATTCATCAGCGCGATCGCCTTCTTCGGTCGCTCCCCGCGCAGCACGGCCGGATCCAGACTGGACGCCTCAAGGAAGTTCCGGGTCTCGTCGAGCGCCCGCGCGACCTGCTCCTTGGTCATCCAACCGGTCGCCCGCGCCTCGGGCATGCTGATCCCGGCCGTTCCGTCGAACCACTCCACCGCCGGAGATCCCTTGAACGGCTCCTCCGGCGTGGGCAGTTGGGAAGCCTGCTCGACGACGGGCGCGGCGGTTCCCGCGCCCCCGTTGCCGTCGCCGTCCCCGAACCATCCGACGACCCGCCCCGGATCCAGCGCCAACGCCAACAGGCCGACCGCGAGCAGCAGTCCGACCACGTACCACGCCTTGCCCCGTTCACGCCGGGGTGGTTGGTGGGTCCGCCATCCCGCGGGAGGTGCGGGCTCTTCCCGCAGCCGCCGTCCGACCATCCGGGCCCGCGCGGACGGCTCCTGGGGCGCGCTGGAGGCCCCGGCCTCGGCATCCCGCAGGAAACGTTCCCACTCCTCGTCCGCTATGGACTCCCCGTCCTTGGCCATGACGCCCTCCCCCTTGCCGCGCGACGGTTCCACCCCCGGGTCCGTTCGCGATCCGAACATCATCACATGACTGATCTGCGGTGACGCGGCGGGGCGAGGTGGGGCGGAGAGGGGGCGAGGCCGAACCGGGCCGGGGGTCTCAGCCGAGGTCGAGGAGTTCCTCGTAGAAGCCGCCGAAGCCGTGTTCGCGGTCGACCAGGTGGATCTCCAGGATCCAGTGGCAGGCACGTCCGACGCGGTCGGGGCGGCGCAGCGGGGTCTCGTTGCCGGGCGCGATGTACGACTCGATGTCGGCCCCGTCGATCTTCTCGTGCGGGAACTCGCCCACCGGATGCCCGGCGTGCCAACCGCCCAGCTCCCAGCCGCGTTCGGCGGCCAGCCGGGCGACCTCGGCGTACAGGCGGGCACCGGTGATGTCCGGGTCGGCGTCGAACGCGCGGCGGCCGCCGGCGAACACCTCGGGCAGGTCGTCGCGCAGCCGGTGCTTGACGGGGTCGTCACCGAGCACGAAGGTGCGCCCGAAGTCGGCTTCCCACTCCTCGAAGATCGGGCCGAAGTCGGCGAACGCGATGTCGTCCTGGCCGATGGCCCGGTCCGGAGGGTTCTCCCGGTACGGGTGGAGGGTGTTCGGCCCGGAGCGGACGATGCGCTTGTGCCAGTGACGGGTCGGGCCGAACAGCTCATTGGCCAGATCCCGGATCCGGTCACTGACCTCCTTCTCCCCCACGCCCGGCGCGACCAGGCCCCGCGACTCGATCTCGGCGAAGAGGTCGGCGGCCTTGGCCTGGGCGTCCAGCAGGCGTTCGGCCCGGGTGGTCTCGTCGTTCATCTGTCCCTCTTCGTCGTGTGTCGCAAGGGCGGCCGACGTCAGCCTAGACGAGGGAAGAGGCCGGCGTTGGTGAGACCAACAATCCACCTGACGATTCGCCACACCACCATTCCGGGCAGCCCTCGAAGGAGCCGCCATGTCCACCGACGCCCGGTGGGAACCGAGTACGCGGGAAAGGGACCACCCTCCGAACCGGCTACGCGCGCCGGGTCGGGAGCCAGGTGTCGATGACCTCGGCGACAAGTGCGGCGCCGCGGCTGTTCTGGTGGATGTGGTCGGTCGTGAGCACGAGACCTCGGCTCCGCGAGATCGTGTCGAGGCTGCGGCGCAGCACGGCGCGCCGGACGAGGACGCCGACGCTCGCCGCGGGCGTCGGGTCCCGGTAGGGGATCGGCGGCGGGTCGGCCCGGCGTAGTTCCTCGGTCTGGCGTTCGTGGAGCGGGAGGTAGGTCGCCTCGTGGGCGGTGGCGACCTCGGCGATCATGCGGCTGTACGCCAGTGATGCCCGCCCCGCGGCTCCGTCGAGTTGTTGGCCGAGGACCGGGAGGGACAGCAGAGCGATCGTCGCGTCGGTCCGCGTTCGCAGCCGTTCGACAACGGCTCCCAGGCAGTGCTGGAACCAGCCGGCCGACGGGCGCTCGGGGAGTTGCTTGCGTTTCATGGCCCGCTCGACGGGGTAGCCGGCGAGGCTCGCTCGGGCGTCGTTGGTCCCGATCAGCACGGTGATCACGTCGGGTGGGTCCGCGACGACGGCATCGAGGCGCCCCAGAAGGTTGTGGGCGAAGTCGCCGTTGACGCCGAAGCGGGCGAGCCGTACGTCGCCGGGAGGACGGCGTCGTTCGAGAAGGTCCAGGTAGTCGACGCTGAGCTGCGCTCGGGTGAGGCTGTCGCCGAGGCACGCGACACGGGTCGTCACGGTGTTCGCGGGCCGGACGCGCCGGCGTGCCCGGTCGGGCGGGCTTCGGTCCGGGGACGGTGGTCGGTGCCGAGGCCGGCGGTGACGGTCAGGATGGACGCCGGCCCCGCCATGTCGACCGCGTGCCATGTCCCTGCCGGGTTGACGGTGGCTTCGCCCGGCCCGAGCACAACCCGGTCGGGCACTCCGTCCACATCGCGGGTGACAGTCACCGACCCGCTGAGGCAGACGACCAGTTCGTCGCCGGCGGGGTGGCGCTCCCAGTCGTCGCCGGGGCCGTCGCCGTCGAAGATCGTCACCAGCCGGCCCTCGGCGCCGTCCGCCGCGACCGCGGCGCTGTAGGCATGGAGCACCTCCGGGTCCCAGGCGAAGCCCTCGACGGGCTTGGCTCTCGACCCCAGCCCGAGGTGCACGGGGGTGGTCCGCAGGTCGATGGCGTCGGGTTCGTGATTGACGAGTCTCATGCCGACCATCGTCACAGGACGACAACGGGGTGGTCTTGAAGAAAAGGGAACGGAAGCCGACGCGATAGGCGGCCGGTCGGCGACTACCCGGTCCCGAGCAGGACTTCGCCGCGACGCCATGCCGTCGGCGATCGGCCCGTGAACTCGCCCCAGTCCCGTACGAGATGGGCCTGGTCGGCGTAGCCGGAGGCGGTCGCCACCTCGGCCCACGGAAGCGGGTCGTGCGCGGTGGCCAGTTCGTGCGCGTGCTCGAAGCGCAGAACCCGGGCGAAGGTCTTCGGCGACAGGCCCACCTCACCGCGAAACCGCTCGGTGAGATACCGACGGCTCCAGCCCAGTTCTGTGGCGACCGCCCCAACCCGGACCCGGCCCCGCGCGGCCAGGAGGCGGCGCCATGCCTCGGCCACCTCGGGGCGCACCTGGGACGCGCGGTCGCCGCCGGCGCCGCGGCCGACGGCTCGCAGGAGCAACTCGTCCAGCGCGGCGAACCGCGCGGCCCAGGTCGCCGCCGCACGGAGCCGGTCGACCAACTCGACGCCGAGCGCTCCGAGAAGCTCGTCGAGCGGGACCAGTCGGTGGGCGAGATCAGCGGCGGGCACGCCGTAGACGGCCCGGGCCCCGAGCGGTGTCAGCGACACCTGCACGCCTTCCTGGCGGCCGTCGTGGTGGATCGCGACGGACCGGCGCATCAGACCGCCGGCCACGCTGCCGAATCGGGTGACCGGTGACCCGTCGTCGACGCCCGCCGCCATCTCCAAAGGGCCGGACAGACTGATCACCGCGGTGAGCACGCGGCCCGGCGGACCGCAGTGCACCCCCGCCGGAAACCCACGAAGATCAAAACCGACGTACGAGCCGACGTACCGCCGCAGCGCGGGCGCCGGACACGCGGAGATCCTGGTGGCCCTATGGTCTTCCACCCTCGAAGTGTACGAACCGGCGATCGGAGTGTCGGAACGGAAATCAGCGGTAGCCACTGAGGGTTCCGGCCGTCGCGCTTGCCGGTGGGCGATCGGGGCGGCGCGCTCCCGGGCTCGGGACGGCTCGTGGTGCTCGACCTTGACGAGCCAGGCCGTGACGCGGTCGTGCAGCATCACGCGCATCCGGTCGGTCGTGTCGAGGACGATGTCGCGGACGGTCGGGTCGGTGGTCGCCTCGCCCCAAGGCTGCCCGCCGACCCGGGCCCTCGGCGACTCTCTTCGCGGCCGTCATCCGCCCGGCGCCTCCTGCGCCGGCGCCCGCTCAGAGAAGTGACGCGGCAGCCGCGCGTGTTGACCGCATGGACCCGTTACGACGCGGAGCGCCTGTGCGGTGACCGGAAGGCCACCGCACAGGGCCGTACGCGCGGCTCAGCCGACCTGCTTCACCTCGATGACCTTGTACTCCTTGCCACCGATGATCTTCGTCCGCTCTCCCACCTTCTCGAACTTGCCGTCGCGCGGGATGAGCACCTCCGACTCCTTGCCCCGGTAGCGGGACAGGGGGTCGATGTTGCGGCCGTTGTCCGTGGTGATTTCGAGCAGGACGTTCTCGCCGCCGGGCCGGTTCTTGTTCGCCGAGGCTTCAACGGCGCGATCGGCCTTCGCCGGGTCGCTGGACGTACTGAGGTATTCGGGCATCTCCACGACCTCACCGCTGGCGAACCTCTCGATCAGTTCGTCCGGCATGAACGTGCCCCGGTAGAACGTCCCCTCGACCGGCGGCAGGTGGTCCAGAGCACGGTCCATCCGCTCGATGAACTGATCCATGTTGTTCCCACGGAGGCCGGGGATCGTGTTACCCCGCAGGTGGCTGTTGGCGTCATCGGCCCAGGAGCCGGTGTAGTCGGCGATGGTGAGCGCGTCCTCGGCGGTGAAGTCCTTGGTCAGCTCGTACTTCTTGGCGATCTCCTCGACCTCGGCCGCCCACTTCTTGCTCGCCTCCTTGCCGCGCTTGTACTCCGGGATGTCGTCCAGGACGTTCATCGGAGTCTTCAGCGGGCAACCACCGAGGTGCGGCGGCTTGGGCGGCGGCTTGGGCTTCGGCTTCGGCTCGGGCTTCTCGTCGGGGTCGTCCTTGATCGGCGGGGGCGGCGGGTCGGTGAGACCGAGCGCGTTGCTGAGCCTGTCTTCGACCATCTGGTACGTATCGACGCCGGCCATGGCGGAGCCGGACACGGCGGCCATCATGCTCATCGGGGAGGGCGCTCCGGAGCCGGCCGCGAGCGTGGCACTGGTGACGACAACCTGCTGAGGGGCCCCGGCGGAGGCGAGCGTGTAGCGGCCGCTGCCGGCTGCGCCGGTGGTCACACTGCCGTAGAAGGCGACGTTCGTGGTGTCCGGGCAGTCGTCCTTGTCCTCGTCTTTGTCCTCGTCCTCGTCGTCCTTGTCCTCGTCTTCGTCATCCTTGTCGTCGTCTTTGTCGTCCTCCTCCGGCGGATCATCCGGCTTGGGGACTTCGTCGCAGTACTGGGTGATGCCCCAGGGGGCCATGACGGGATTGCAGACGGTCTCGGTCTCGTCTTCTTCGTCGTCGTCCTCGTCATCATCGTCGTCGTCTTCGTCATCGTCGTTGTCGTCGTTGTCCTCCGAGCCGCCGCTGCTCGAACCGCCGCCGGAGGAAGAGCCACCGCCGGACGAACCACCGGAGGATGAGCCACCGCCGGAGGAAGAGCCGCCACCGGACGAACCGCCGCCGATGAGGCCGCCGCTGATGACCCCGCCGATGAGCCCACCACTGGCCATTCCGCCGTTGGAACCGCCACCGCTGGAGGAGCCACCACCGGACGAACCGCCGCTGTTGGAACCACCACCGGAGTTGGAGCCGCCACCGCTGGAGGAGCCTCCGCTGCTGGAGCCGCCACCGGAGTCACTGCCGCCGTTGTTCCCACCGCCGCTGGAGGAGCCACCACCAGACGAACCGCCACCGTTGTTCCCGCCGCCACTGGACGAGCCACCGGAGTTGGAGCTGCCACCGCTGGAGGAGCCGCCGCCGGACGAGCCGCCGGAGTTGGAGCTGCCACCGCCGCTGTTGGAACCACCGCCGTTGCTGGAGGAACCGCCGCCGGACGAACCGCCACCGTTGTTCCCGCCGCCACTGGAGGAACCGCCGCCGGCGACGACGCCGTTGTCGTCGTCATCGTCATCCGAACCGCCGCTGTTGGAGCCGCCACCGGAGGAGTTGCCGCCGTTGTTCCCGCCGCCGCTGGAGGAGCCTCCACCGGACGAGCCGCCGCTGTTGGAACCACCGCCGTTGCTGGAGGAGCCACCACCGTTGGAACCGCTACCAGAGGCACCGCCGGTGTCGTCATCGTCGTCATCCGAACCGCCGGAGTTGGACCCACCACCGTTGCTGGAGGAGCCGCCGCCGTTCGAGCCACCGGAGTTGGACCCGCCGCCTGAGGAGGAGCCCCCGCCGTTGTTCCCACCGCCGGAGTCACCGCCGCCGTTGTTCCCGCTACCGCCGTTGTTGGAGCCTCCGCCGTTCGAACCCCCGCCGCCGGAGTCACCTCCGCCGCCGTTCGAACCCCCACCACCGTTGGCGCCGCCGCCGTTGTCACCGCCGCGGTTGTCACCGCCGCCGGAGTCGCCTCCGCCGTTGTTCCCACCGCCGCCGTTGGCACCGCCCCCGCCGTTCGAACCCCCGCCACCATTGGCTCCCCCGCCGTTGCTGCCGCCGCCCCCGTTGTCTCCTCCGCCGTTGTTGCCGTCGCCCGCGACCGTCGTCGCTTCGCAGTCGCCGCCCAGGATGTTGCAGACCTGCGTCCGCAGCCCGTCGGAAATAGCAGGTGCCACACCACTGAACAACAGGGTCCCGACGATGAGCGCGACCAGACCCACCATGCCCACGTACTCGACCGTCGACTGCCCCCGGTTCCGACGCCAGGTGATCAGATGCGGAACCGACGGCACCACCTCACGACGCAACCGCTCCCACGTCCACCGCGGCCTCACCACCCGCTCCTCCACCGGCAGCGCGAACCACGACCGGCTCGCCCCCACCCCCACCAACCCCAGCAGCACACCCGGCAACAGCAACTGGCTGACACCCCGCGCCGAACCCCCGTACAAGTTCACGACGCCACCCACCAGCAACCACACCTGCAGAGCGACCAACGCGAACCACACCACCCTCCCCCCGGTCCACAACCGCCCCGCCAGCACCACCGCCACCACACCCGGCACCACCGCATACACCGCCGCCACAGCCACCGCAACCGACACACGCGAACCCAGCCCCAGCAGCGAGTCCAGCACACCCACGCCACCCAACAGCGTCAACCCGAACATCAAATACAACAGAACCCGGGTCAGGATCAGGGGCCGGGGCAACTCCCTGCGGCCGGCGGACAGGCGCGGCGCGACGCCTTGGAACGTCAGGACACCCGGGTCGGACATTGGAAACCCTTCCACCGCACTGCTCAAGACGTTCCGCCATCGGCGTCCAGCCGTAGCGCACGCGTCGTCACCGTCGTCACCGTACGAAAGCGGAAGGCCCAATTCGCAGGGTCCACAGGCCCATCCAGGGCCCAACTGAGCCTCATGGCTGTCGTTCTCATCCGGATCGGCCGGGCGGCGGCTTGAGCGTGAGGTCCGGACCCGATGTCCAGTCGTAGGGTCCGGAACCACGTACGCCCCGGAGCGCGATTCAACGCTCCGGGGCGTACGGGCACTGCGCCTGGCGACTACACGCCGTGCGTCAGTCCACGATCATGGTGTTGAGCGGTGCCTCTCCGGCCGTCCGCGCGAACGCGCCGCCGAAGTAGCCCTCGACCGCCGACTTCTCGGCCGCGTTCGGGTACGGGTTGGTGCACGAGGTTCCCGCCGTGGAACCGGACATCAGGCTGGTGCAGGGGCCGGGCTTGATGTCCGGCAGGCCCAGGATGTGGCCCAGTTCGTGGGACGAGATACGGATCGTGTTGTGACCCTCGTTCACGGCCTGGCGGCCGATCCACACGGTGCCGTTGCCCAGTGAGGTGGTCTGGGCGCGGGGCCAGCCGTTGTCCGCCAGGACGCGTATGTTGGCGCGTTGGCCGGCCGCGGACGGGACGAGTTCGACGGCGTTGACGCTCTCGTTCCAGATCGCCGCGCCCCGGTCGACCGCCGACCTGAACTCCGCCGAACCGCTGGCGTCGTACGTGACGATCCGTGCGGCGACGGCGGTGTCCGCGGCGGGGGCCGGAGCCGGGGCCGGAGCAGCCGTGGCCTGGCCGCTCATCAGGGAGAACGTGACGGCCAGGGCGGCAACGAGTCCGCCGGTCAACTTACGGATGTGCATGGTCGACCTCCTTGGGGGGAGAGAGTCGTGGACGAGGGGTCGTGAACCGGAGTCCTGGACCAAAGTCGTGGACATGACACGAAGTTCCCCTCCTCACTGCCCAACGCGGCCTGACACCAATCCGTCAATCCGTTGGCGGCTCAACTGCCGCTGATACCAACCTGGTCGACGGTCCAGTACCAGTTGTTGCCCGCCGTGTAACGGAACCGGACCCGTGCCGTCCGGGCTCCCGACGGGACCTGGAGGGTGATCGACTCGACCCGCGACACGGCGTCGGCGGTGTAGGTCCGCACCGGGACCGGGGCGCCGTCGTCGTACGAGACGAGGACCTCGCCCCGCTGGGGTGACTCGTGGCGGTAGTGCGTCGTGTACGTGAGCGTGGCGGTACGGCCTCCCGTGACCGGCCAGGCCGGGCTGACGAGCGTGGAGTCGAAGGTGCCGGTGTACGCCTTGTCGACCCACTCGTCACCGTCGGCGACGGCGAAGACGTTCCGCGCGCGCACGTTGTTCTCACGCCACTGGTCCCGTTCGGCGGCGGTCCAGAACTCGTCGGTGGTGAAGGCCCAGCCGCGCCATTCGGTCATGCCGCCCGTCCCCATCGCCCCGTTCTCGACCGACCAGCCGGCGGGCGGGGTATGGGTGAAGCCGGGCGTCCCGGCCGGGATGCCGGTCTCGTCGACGCGGCCCGTCAGCAGCGGGCGCAGGGCGTCGAAGGCGTCGGGCGCGGGCTGTTGGAGCGGACGGCCGTCCAGCCCCCACGCGGTGGCGATGGGGATGCCGAGGTGGGCGAGGGCGGAGGCGGCGACGTCGGGCATCTTGATGTCGTGGCGGGTGGAGCCCGCGGCGACGGAGCCGCCGCTCGCGATGAGGAACGTCTGCCGCTCGGCGCCGCTGGAGCCGCCGTGCCCGCCCGCGTCGGTGTGCCCGTGGTCGGTGGTGACCATGATGAGCCAGTCCTCCGAGCCGTACGTCGCACGTGCCCGTACGGCGTCGACCATCCGCCCCACCTGCGCGTCGACGTCCTGGATCGCCTCCAGGTAACGCGCGGACGCGGCGCCGTGACTGTGGCCCGCGTGGTCGATGTTGTCGAGGTGGACGAAGACGGCGTCGCGGTTGCCGTCGCGCAGTTCGGCCACGGCCCGTGCCGTCGTGCCGGTGTCGTACTCGGCGGTGGGCGTGGAGACCCGGGTGTCGACCGCGGGCGAGAAGATCGTCGTGGTGACCGGGTTCCAGGAGGCGACGGCGTACGTCGACAGGGCGGGCTTCGCGGTCTCGATACGGGTCAGGAAGTCCGGGTACTGGCCGAACCGGCTGCCGGTGAAGTTGTTGTCCTTCACACCGTGCTTGTCGGGCCAGACACCGGTGATGATCGTGGACCAGCCCGGCCCGGACACCGTGGGTGCCATGGGGTTGGCGGGCAGCGGGCTCACCGAGGTGAGGCCGCTCGCCATCAGCGCGTCGAGGCGCGGTGCGACGGCGTCCCTGATCCGGCCGAGCAGGGCGCCGTCCAGGCCGATGACCAGGACCTTGGGGGTACGGGCCGCCGCGTGGGCGGTCGCCGCGGCGAGTGGTCCGGCCGCGGTGGCGAGGGCCGCCGCGCCCATGAGGAGCTTGCGGCGAGACAGACTTGATGACACGAAGGGCCTCCGAGTTCAGTTCCGAGCAAGGGACGAGCAATCGAGCAGGGGAGGGGAGTTGGGTGGGCTGCAACGTGGGCCCGTGGGTCCGGACCCGTTATGAAAGGGGCGCGCGTCAGCTGCCCGTCGCCGACTTCCACGCGTCCACGTAGCCGTCCAGGTTGGCGCCGATGTCCGACCAGTCCGGCTCGAAGATCTCCACGCCGTCCATCAGCGCGGTGAGTTCGGTGGCGTTCGGATCGGTGGCCTCGATGTCCTTACGGGCCGCGAAGCCGCCGCCGACCGCGCTCACGTCGTTCTGCGCCTGCTCGGAGAGCATGAAGTCCAGCAGCTTCTTGCCGTTGGCGGTGTGCGGGGCCTTGTCGATCAGCCCAGCGGCGTACGGGAGCGCGAAGCTGGTGGGGCGGCCGTCGCCCTTCGCGGGGAACCAGATGCCGAGGTTCGGCATGTCCTTGGACTGCGCGAAGTTCATCTGGACATCACCGTTGGCGGCGAGGAGTTCGCCCTTGTCGACCTTGGGCGCGAGCTTGCCGGTGGAGGCGGACGGGCCGACGTTGTTGGTCTGGAGCTTCTTCAGATACGCCATCGCCGGCTCCTCGCCGCCGAAGTCGTGCATCGCCTTGATGAGGACGGCCGTGCCGTCACCCGCGACGCCGGGGGTCGAGTACTGGATCTTCTCCTTGAACTTCCCCTCCAGCAGCTCCTCCCAGCTCCTGGGCGGGCTCGTCAGCTCCTTCTTGTTGTAGACGAAGCCGAAGTAGTTGTTCACGACGGACGTCCACTTGGCGTCGGACGCCTTGTCCGCGCCGTCGACCTGGCCCGCGCCGGCCGGCTCGTACGCCGCGAGCAGACCCTTGGAGTCGGCCTGCTGGATGAACGGCGGCAGCGTGACGAGGACATCGGCCTGGGTGTTGGACTTCTCGCGCACCGCGCGCTGCACCATCTCGCCCGAGCCGCCCTCGACGTACTCGACCTTGATGCCGGTCTCCTTCTCGAAGTCCTCGAAGACCTTGTCGTACCAGCCGTCGCCGTTCTCACCCTTGAGTCCGTCGGCGCTGTAGACGGTGACGACCTTCTCGTCGGCGGCGCTCGACGAGCCACCGCAGGCGGCGAGGCCCGCGAGGAGGGCGAAGGTGCCGCAGACGGCGGCGGCGGGCCGGATGTGGTTCTCGGGCATGAGCGGGTCCTCCAGGAAACAGTCAGTGGTTACGGGGAGTTGAGCGAAGGGTCAGCGGTACGAAGCCCTCGTCCGGATACGGGATACGGCCAGCAGCACGAGCAGCGTCGTCGCCATCAGGACCACCGCGACCGCCGCACCGGTGAAGAGCGAACCGCGGTCGGTGGCCGCGAAGATCCGCACCGGCAGCGGTGTCCAGTCGGGCGGGTAGAGCATCATCGTGGCGCTCAACTCGCCCATGGACAGGGCGAAGCAGAGCCCCGCGGCGGCTGTCAGCGAGGGCAGCAGCAGCGGCAGCCTGATCCGCCACAGGACGGACGAGGGGCGGGCCCCGAGGCTGGCGGCGGCCTGCTCGTACATCGGGTCGAGACGCGCCGCCGCGGCCGAGACCGACTGGTAGGCGAACGCGGTGACGAGGACGGTGTGCGCCAGGATCACGATCCAGCGCGTCCCGTTGAGCAGGACCGGCGGCCGGCTGAAGGCGACCAGCACGGCGAGACCGACGACGACGGACGGCACGGCGACGGGCAGCATGAACAGCACGTCGAGGAACCGCTTGCCGCGTGCGCGCAGCGAGGCGGCGGCCAGCGCCGCCCAGCCTCCGACGAGCAGCGCCAGGACGCTGGCGGTGACCGCCGTGACCAGGCTGGTGGTGAGCGCCTTGAGGGAGTCGCCGCCGGTGGCGGCGGCGTAGTGCTCGGTCGTCGCTCCCGAGGGAAAGGCCCCGGACCAGTTCGTGGTGAACGACGCGGCGACGACGACCAGCAGCGGCACGGCGAACAACGGGACGAAGAGCAGCAGGAAGACGGCCCAGGTGGCCCATTTCCCGGCTCGGCTGTGTACCAACGGGCTATGCACCGACACGGCGGCTCACCATCCGGTAGAGGCTGTAGAGACCGACGGAGATCGCGATGTTGACGACGGCGACGACGCAGGCGGCCGGATAGTCGGACTCCAGGATCGCCTTGCCGTAGACGAGCATCGGCAGCGTCGTGACGTCCTTCGCGCCGGTGAACAGCACGATCCCGAACTCGTTGAGGCTCATCACCAGGACGAGGCTGCCGCCGGCCGCGAGCGCCGGAAGCGCCTCGGGGAGGATCACCCGCCGCACGATCCGGGCCGGTTTGGCGCCGAGCGAGGAGGCGACCTCCAACTGGGCGGTGTCGAGTTGGGAGAACGCGGCGAGCAGGGGGCGCATCACGAAGGGCGTGAAGTAGGTGATCTCGGCGAGCAGTACGCCCCAGGGTGTGGTCAGGAAGTGGAAGGGGCCGCTGTCGGCGCCGGTGATGTCCGTCCAGAGGCCGTTGGCCATGCCGACCGTGCCGTACATGAACAGCAGGGCGAGCGTGATCAGGAACGACGGGAAGGAGAGGAAGACATCGATGAACCGGGCGACCGCCTTGCCGCCGGGGAACGGCACGAAGGCGATGATCAGCGCGAGGGCGAACCCGAGGACCAGGCAGCCGACGGTCGATCCCGCCGCGAGCCACACGGTGGTGGTGAGCGCGTCGCGGAACGACTCGGAGGCGAATACGTCGGCGTACGGGGTGAGTGACGTGCCGCCCTCGTCCGGTGAGACGGACTGCCGGACCACGAGGGCCAGCGGATAGAGGAAGGCGAGCGCGAGGACGACGACGGGCGGCAGCGCCCAGACGCGGCGCGGGACCCGGCTCGTCCCCGCGAGACCGGCGCTACTCATCGCCCGCCCCCACCGGGAGCAGCACCGCGTCCTCGGTGGCGAAGTGCAGGGTGGCGGGGGCGCCGATCGCCGGGGTCTCGCGCAGTTCGCGCAGGTCGGCCTTGACCCGGTGGCCCTCGATGTCCACGTACAGACGGTGGGTCGAGCCGCGCCACTGGACCTCGGAGACGGTCCCGGTCAGCGTGTTGGGCCCGGCACCGAGCCCGACCAGATGGGGCCGGACGCAGAGGGTGGCGGTGACTCCGGCCACCAAGTCACCTGTCGGAACGGTCAGTTGGTGTCCGGCGAAGTCGACGCGGCCGTCGGCGACGGTGACCGGCAGCAGGTTCGCGTTCCCGACGAACGACGCGGTGAACTCCGTACGGGGCCGGCGGTACAGCTCCTGCGGCGTACCGCAGTCCCGCAGCCGCGCCCGGTCCATGACGGCGATCCGGTCGGCGAGGGTGAGCGCCTCGACCTGGTCGTGGGTGACGTACAGGATGGAGACGTCGGGGAGTTCACGGTGGAGCCTGGCCAGCTCGGCGAGCATGCCGGAGCGCAGTTGGGCGTCGAGCGCGGAGAGCGGTTCGTCGAGCAGCAGGACTCCGGGGCGGGTCGCCAGCGCGCGGGCGATGGCGACGCGCTGCTGCTGGCCGCCGGAGAGTTCGCGCGGATAGCGGCCGGCGTACGTCGCCATGCCGACGAGTTCGAGGGCGTCGGCGACCAGTTGGGGTATCTCGGACTTCCGCGCCTTGGGGGTCTTGCGGGCCTTGAGCCCGAAGGCGACGTTGTCCGACACCCGCATGTGCGGGAACAGCGCGTACTGCTGGACGACCATTCCGATGCCCCGCTTGTGCGGAGGCAGCCCGGTGACATCACGCCCGCCGAGGTACACCCGCCCGTGGGAGGGCCGGACGAAGCCGGCGACGGCGCGCAGCGCGGTGGTCTTGCCCGATCCCGAGGGCCCGAGGAGGGCCATGACCTCACCGGGTTCGACGGTCAGATCGAGCCGGTCGAGGACGGTGTTGCCGTCGTACGCGACGCTGACCTGGTCGAACCGGATGCCGCCCGGTACGGCGCCGACGCCCGTCACGCCTCGGCCCGCGCTATCAGGTCCGGGAGTTCGGCGACGGAGGCGATGACATGCGTGGCCCCGTGGCCGGTCAGCTGCTCCTCGTCGTGGGCGCCGGTGAGGACACCCGCGACGATCCCCGCGCCGGACCGGACGCCGCTGAGCATGTCGTACGAGGTGTCCCCCGCCACGACCACGCGCCGCACCCCGTCGACCGCGCCGGTGCGCAGGAACGCGGCGAGGACCATGTCCGGATAGGGGCGGCCCCGGCCGCCCGCGTCGGCCGGGCAGAGGGTCAGGGCGACCAGGTCCCGCCAGCCGAGGGCTTCGAGGATCGCGTCCTGGGTGGTCCGGGCGAAGCCGGTGGTCAGCACGACCGTACGGCCCTCGTCCTGAAGTGTCTCGATGGCCTCCCGGGCGCCGGGGACCGGGGCGATACGGCCGGCGGCGACGAGCGCGAAGTACGCCTCCTCGAATGCGGTGTTGGCGCGCTGGGCCCGCTCCTCGGCTCCGAAGAGATGACGGAAGACGGAGATCTTCGATTCGCCCATGGTGGCCCGGACATAGGCGAGTTGGTCGGCGTGGTCGGCGGATCCGGGTGTCACGCCGAGGCGTTCGGCGGCGGCGGAGAACGCCTGCTCGACCAGGCCGCCGTCGGCCACGGTGGTACCGGCCATGTCGAGAACGATCAGCTTCAGCGTGTCGGTGGCAGTGTCGGTGTCGGTGTCGGTGTCAGACATGTTCGTCACCAGTCCAGTTCGTCGGCGGTGGCTTCGGCGATCGCGGGCGAGCAGGTCATGCCACGCCCGCCGGGCCCGGTGACCAGCCAGACCCCGTCGCGCACCTGCTGCCGGTGGACGACGCGGCCGGTGTCCACGCACTGGGCGTAGACCCCGGCCCAGCGCCGCCGGACGCGCGGCAGCGGGCGGCCGAGGAAGGACTCGACGACCCTGGTGAGGTGCTCGTACGGCTCCTCGACCGTGTCGAACGCGAAGGGGTGCTCGTACTCGTGCGTGTCACCGATGGTCAGTCCGCCGTCCCGGCGCTGCACCATCAGCAGTTGCATCCGGTGTTCGGCGGCGGTCGGGGCCTGCGGCTGCGCGGAGTTGAGAGCGTCCAGCGCCGCGCCGCGGTAGGCGGGGTAGTAGCGGAAGCTGTCGGCGTCGGCGACGGAGGTGGTGAGGTCCTCGCCGAGCGGGTCGGTCTGCATCATCTGGAGGCGGACGCGCCGTACGGGCAGGTCGGGACCGGCCAGTTCGCGGACGAGGCCGCCGAGCCAGGCGCCGGTGGCCAGGATGACGGCGTCGCCGGTGTGGACGTCGCCGTGATCGTCACGTACGGACGCGGTGCCCACCACCTCGCGGACCTCGCGGCCGCCGAGGTAGGTGTAGCGGCCGGACGCCAACAGGGCTTCCTTCAGGGCGAGTTGGGCGGTGCGCGGCTCGACCGCCGCGTCCCGCTCGCACCACAGGGCGCCGGTGAAGTCGCCGCGCAGCGCGGGGTTGAGCACGCGGGCCTCGTCGGCGGTGAGCAGTTTGTAGCCGCGGTCCGCCGCGTCGGGCCGGGCGACGGCCGCCTCGGCCACGGCGGTCTCCGGCCCGTTGCGGAGCGGAGTGAGGGAGCCGCAGGCCCGGAAGCCGAGACCGGGCACCCGCTCGCCGAGTCCCTGCCAGAGTTCACGGGCCCGGAGGGCGGTCGCCAACTCCTCGCCGCCGGCCCGGCCACTGACCCATATCTGCCCGAAGTTACGGAGTGACGCCCCGCGTGCCTCGCTCTCGCGCTCGATCTGTACGACCTCGTGGCCGCGGTCCACTGCGTGCCAGGCGTGCATGGTTCCCACCACGCCGGCTCCTACGACGATGACTCTCACGTCGTCAACGCTGGGCGCGGCGGGCGACCCGTACGGATCCGCGAGGCGACGGGACGGTGAACGACCCGCCAAACTTGGACTAGACCCGTTATCTTCTCGTGACAATAAGAAGAAGACGCCATGAGGTCTGAGGTCTGAGGTCGGTCAGGTCCCCAGGTGCGTGGTGAAGGAGAACCGGTCGCCGCGGAAGAGGGTCCGTACCCGCTCCAGCGGACGCCCGTCGGTGTCCCGCGAGAGCCGGTGCATCAGCAGCATCGGCAGGGCGGGCGGCGTGCCGATCAGCAACGCCTCGCGCGGGGTCGCCAGCACCGTCTCGATCCGCTCGTCCGCGTCCCCGAAGGAGATACCGAGCCGGTCACGGAGGTAGGCGTAGAAGGAGGAGTCCGGATCGAACCCCGTGTCCAGCTCCGGGACCCGGCCGACCGCGACGTACGTGCTCTCCAGGCCGACCCGCTCGTCGTCGGCGAGCAGCACCCGCTCCAGGTGCCAGACGGGCTCACCGAGGCCCACGCCGATCTCGGGGGCGAGCGACTCGGGGCACGGGAAGCGGTCGAGTCCGACGAGGCTCCGGCCGGGCCGGCGGCCCTGGCGCCGGACGCCCTCGGTGTAGCTGGCCAGCGACAGCGGCTGCTCCAGCTTGGGACCGGCGACGACCGTGCCGCGGCCCTGCCTGCGCAGCCGCCCCTCCAGCAGGAGTTCGCGCAGCGCCTGGCGCACGGTCTCGCGGGACACCTCGTAACGCAGGGCGAGGTCCCGCTCGGTGGGCAGCAGTCCCCCCTCGCCCAACTCGTCCACCAGGACGCTCAGATGGGCCTTGACCGCGTAGTACTTGGGGATACGGCCGTGCTCCGGAATGCCGGAACGGATGGGTGCGCCGGGGGCGTGAGCGTTCAGGTGGTCCACGGCCCGATGGTGTCAGACATCGGAAGAGGGCCCGCCCGGACCTGGTCCGGACGGGCCCCGCGCACTTCCGTCACCGGCGCTACGTCACCGGCTCCCCGTCGCCGGGTCTCACTCACCGGCTCTCCGTCGCCGGGTCTCACTCACCGGCCTTGGGTCACTTGGCGCCGTCGGCGCACAGTTGCTTGTCGACGAGGTCGCTCGCCGCGTGGATGGTGCCCGGCATGGACCCGTCGCCCGTGGCCTCCAGGACGACGACGCGGCGGCCGTCCGGAGTCGCGCCGGTACGGGTGGCGTAGCCGGGGAGGTCGCCGGCGTGGCCGTAGTAGCTGCCGCCGCAGGTGAGCGGGATCTCCATCAGACCGAGGCCGTAGCGGGCGCCCGGCCATGCCTCGTCCAGCTCCTCGGACCGCACCGTCTTCTTCATCTCCTTCAGCTGCGCCGGCTTCAGCAGCTTCCCGCGCATGAGCGCCTGGTAGAAGGTGGTCATGTCGCCGGTGGTGCTGATCATGGCCCCGGCGGCGCCGGCCGCGCTGGGGTTGATGGCGGTGACGTCGATGGCGGGCGCGGCCTCGCCGAAGGCGGAGTAGCCCTTCAGATGAGAGCCGGGTATCCGGGAGGACGTGGTCGGGGTGAGGGTGTTGCGCAGACCCAGCGGCCGGACGACGCGCTTGGTGACTTCCTGCTGCCAGGTGTGGCCGGTGACCTTCTTGATGATCATCCCGGCGAGGGTGTAATTCGTGTTGGAGTACGACCAGTTGGCGCCGGGCTCGAAGCTGGGCTCGTGGCGCGTCGCGATGGCGACGAGCTGCTCGTCCGTCCAGGTCGTGTAGCGGCCGGCCTGGTAGGCCGCGATGCCGGTGAGCGCCGGGAAGTCACCGGTGTAGTTGAACAGGCCGCTGGTGTGGTTCAGGAGCTGTCGTACGGTGATCTCGCCGCCGTCGTTGCCGTTGCCGGACACGACGCCGGGCAGCCAGTCCTCGACGGTGTCGTCCAGGGAGAGCCGTCCCTCGCCCACCAGTTGCAGCACCACCGTGGAGACGTACGTCTTCGTCGCGCTCGCGATCCGGAACTTGTCACCCGGCCGCGCCTTGCGGTTCGTCTCCGCGTCCGCCACCCCGGCCGTCGCGTACCGCACCCCGCGCGGCCCGGTCGACCGGGCGAGCACGCCCACGGTCCCCGTCCGCTGGACGGCGTCCACCTGCCGCTGGAAGGACTCCCGCTGGGACGCCTCCTGCCGGGGCGCCTCCGTCACTCGCTCCGTGGCACTCGCGGCCGGCACCGCGACACCCAGCGCGGCAAGCGCCGTGACGAGCGTGGTGGTCACGGCACGGGAGGTGGTCCGGCTGAACGTCTTGGTCGCCATGGTCCGCTGGCTCCTTGGGAGTTGGTGGTGCCACCGCTCCGTGCGGTGTGACCACCAACCTAGGAAATCACCCGGTCGGCAACGATCCGGCCAGCAGGCCACTCCGGGGTACAGCTAGCCATACCCCGTCCCCGCCCCGTACGCCCAGTATTCCCGCTCCTCCCGCTGCTCCCCGTGCGTCTCAGTGGGGCGAAGCGGCCACCCGTACACCGTCGTTCTCCTTGTCGGACAGGAACAACGCCATCTCCCGGCCCTCCTCGGCTACGGCCGTACGGTCCGCCCCGGACAGACGGCCCAGCGGCGTGACCGTCACCGTGCCCGCCTCGACGCGCCAGGTCGCGGCGACCCGGCCGTCGACCAGGACGACGCGCTCGCCCGCGACCGACAGACCGCGGTGTTCGTCGTCGATGATCCGGCCGCGGTCGTGGTAGCCCAGGATCGCGTTGTCGAAGGCCGGCAGGAACCGCACCGGCGCCGGTGTGTCCGGATCGGGGCGCGGCGCGTCGGGGAGGTCCAGCAGCTCCCTGCCGCGCTCGTCGCGGAAGGAGACCAGCTCCTCGCGCACCGCGGCCACCGCGGCCGGGAGCCCGGCGAGGCCGCACCAGGCGCGCAGGTCGGCCGAGGCGGCGGGGCCGTACGCGGCCAGATAGCGCCGGAGCAGCGCCTGGCCCACCGGGTCGGAGCCGTCCGGCGACAGCGGATCGGCCGCGCGGCCCAGCCAGGACGCGAGCGGGACGTTGCGTACACCCGCCTTCGTCCGCCACAGCCCGCGCGGCGGCAGCTGGATCATCGGCACCAGCGCGGTGATCACCATCTCGCCCAGCGCCCGCGGCCCCGGCGCCGGCCACCGACCGGCGAGCGCCCGTGCCACCTCGGTCATCGTGCGCGGCTCGCCGTCCGCCATCAACGCCCGCCCCGCCACCGCGAGTTCGTCGAGGTCGGTCCCCGCCAGCTCGCCGCGGTAGACCCCGAGCACGCGCTGACGCAGCATGGCCTCGTGGCGGGACCGCCAGGCCAGGGCGTCGGCGGCGGTGACGAGATGGACGGTACGGCGCATGAGATGCGTCCGCACCACGCTCCGCCCCGTCAACAGGCCCGAGAGCACGGCGGGTTCGAAGCCGCGCAGCCGCGACCAGAGCCCGGGATACGGCTCCTGCGGTTCCTGGGCCTGCAGACCGCCGAGGTGCGCGACGGCGTCGAGGACCGGTACGTCGGCCCGGTCGAGCAGCAACTGCCGGGCCAGCGTGGCGCGGTTGAGCGCCCTAGTGCCGAGCACAGTGCGAACGCTCATCGGTCAGGTCGACTTCTGGCCGTCGAGCGCCTCGCGCACGATGTCCGCGTGCCCGGCGTGCTGCGCGGTCTCGGCGATGACGTGCATCAGCACCCCGCGTACGCTCCGCACCGCTCCCGGCACATGCCAGGGCGCCGCCGGCAACGGGTGCGTCGCCGACAGGTCGGGCACGGCGGCGACGGTCTTCTCGGTCGCGGCGGCGACGTCCTCGTAGCGGGCGAGGATCCCGGCCGCCGTGTCGCCGGACTGCATCCGGAAGTCGTTCTCGCGGTCGAGCACCCATCGGGGGGCCTCGGCGACACCGGCCGCGAGGTCGGCCCAGGTGACGCCGTCCGGCAGGTCGAAGTTCATCGCCGACGGGCCCTCGGCCGCGAAGCGCAGCCACGCCTCCTCGGTGGACGCGACGTGCTTGATCAGCCCGCCCAGGCAGAGCGAACCGGCCGTCGGGGTCTCGCCGAGTTGCTCGTCGCTGAGCCCGCGCACCGTCTTGACCAGGGCCGCTCGTGTGGTCGCGAGCGTGGCGAGCAGATCGGCGCGCTCGGCGTCGGCGCCCGAGTCGGCGGTGGGGGTGGGGGTGGGGGTCATGATGATCGGGCCCTTCCGGTCGTTCACGCTCACGTCGTCCTGCTCGTGTTCTGACACGGACAACAGTCTCAGCACATGAGGACAGGTTGTGGCCGCTTCTCGGGCGCCATCGCGAGGACGGGCAGGATCCGAGGACGGGCAGGATCCCCGGCCCGCCCGTCGCGGAGGTGACGGGACACCCCACCGACGGGCAGACCGGGGAACTCGGCCGGGACGGCTGCCGGGACGGGACCTCGGCCGGGACCGCTGCCGGGCCAGGGACGCGCCTACTCGACGGGCAGCAGGAAGTCCCGCGGTCTCAGGGCGCGGTCGACGATGCGGGTGTCGCCGATCCATCCGTAGAAGCCCTGGCCGAACTCCTCCGCGAACTGGGTGCCGCCGATGGCGAACGGCTTGCCCAGCGTGGCGATGCCGGTGGCCCGCTGGGACGGATTGCGGGCGATCTTCGACCCGTCCACGTACATCACCGTGCGGCGGCCGTCGTTGACGATCGCGATGTGCGTCCAGCGGCCCACGGGCAGGGCATGGCTCCACGACGTGGGGTCGGCGTCCTGGACGTGCGGGTAGAGCACGAACTGCAGGAACCGCTCCGGTGTGATGTTGAGACTGCACGTGGGCTCGTCCGTCGACCAGCCCGTCGTCTTGCCCGCGTCGCCGTTGCGGCCCTCCCAGCTGAGTATGCCCATCCAGTCGTGGTTGCCCTCGTACGGCTCCGGCAGCTTGATGAACGTCTCGATGGTGAAACCGGACCTGAACGTGGCGCTGTTGAGCGGCGCAGTGGCGCTCGTGGTCAGCACCGCGCCCCGGTCGGGCCCCTTGCCGCCGTCGAAGCGCAGACTCGCGTGCGCGGGCTGGTGGGTGTGGTGGTCGGCGGACCGGGTGAGTACCTCCGCCGCGCTGTCGTGCAGCAGCCGTACGCGCAGGTCGTTGCCGTGCCCCGAGAGATCACGCGCCACCGCGCCCTTGCCCACCACCGACCCCGGCTTTCCGGCCCCGGCGAGTCCGTCGGCGTCGAACCGCCAGTACGCCACGGTGCCCCGCGGCATCACCCGGCCGGCCGGTCGCGGCTTCGGCGGGACGATGCCGTCGAAGCCCTTGAACCGCTCGGCGAAGTCGATGTCCAGGCTGAACCGGTCGACAGGGCCGGTCAGTTCGAGGGTCTCCGCCTCCAGTGGTGTCCGCTTCGCGGGGTCCCGCCGCAGGAACCACGGCGCGAACGTCTCGATGTCGACGGCGCCGCGCGCCGTGTCGAAGGCGTACAGGCGGATCATGCCCGCGCCGCCGTAGTAGCGGTCCTGGTAGTTGGTGATGTGGACGTGCACATCGTGCCCGGCGTCGTTGGTGAGGACCGTACGGCCCGAGGGCCAGTAGTGACCGCCCAGCGCGAGGAAGAACTGGTCGTTGCCCCGGACGAGGCCGTCCCAGAGCCGCTGCCCGTGCTCCGACAGCCGCGCCTCACCGTTCTCCTCGGCCCAGGCCAGGTCGTGGGTGGTCAGGATCGCGGGCAGGGTGGGGTGGGCGTCGAGTACGCCCTGCGCCCATGCCAGGGCCTTGTCCGACGCGCGCCAGTCGATGGCGAACACCAGCCACTGCCGGCCGGCCGCCTTGATCACGTGGTAGCTGTTGTAGCCGCCGGGTGAGGCCCCGCCGAACGTCGGCATACCGGTGAACCGGTCGGGGCCGAACGCCTTCAGATAGGCGGAGTCCCCGCGCTGGTCGTCCTTGCTCCCGTCGATGTCGTGATTGCCCGCCAGGACGCTGTAGGGGACCTTGCCGTGGATGGTCCGGAAGGTCTGGGCGGCGAGCGTGATCTCCTGCTCGGTGCCGTGCTCGGTCACGTCACCGAGGTGCGTCATGAAGGCGATGTTCGCCCCCTCGCGCTCCGAGACGAGGTAGTCGAAGGTCTCCCGCAGCGGCTCCGGGTCGGCGCTGTCGGCGTCGAAGAGGTACTGCGTGTCCGGCAGCACGGCCAGCGCGAAGCGGGGGCTGTCCTCGTCGTAGCGGCCTCGTCCGGAGGAGGAACCCGAGGAGGCCGGGGAGCCCGAGGAAGCGGCGGGCGCCTGGGGCGCGGCCTGCGCCTGTTGCGTGCCCAGGACGGCGGCGGTGGCCCCGACGGCGGGGACGGCGAGCGCGGCCTGCAGCAGCGAACGCCGGTCCGGACCGGCGGGAACAGAGGGAACGGACTTGCTCATTACGATCTCCCAGCTCTCGACACATGCGTGTCCGTGGGGATCGTGTGCCGTCCCGGCGTCCGTATGACAACGCTGTCCTGAACGGCGGCCGTCGCCGACCGGTCCGGAGACCTGCGCCACACCGTCCCGGCGGCGGGAAGTGGAGGGGGCCTTCGGTTGTTGCCCACCGTCGGACACCCCCACCCGAGGAACAGGACTGGCCATGACAGACGCGTACGCCCACCGCTCGGCGGACACCCTCGCCCGCCCCTTCACGGTCCGCGGACTCACCACGCGCAACCGGATCGCCATGGCACCCATGACCCGGCAGTTCTCCCCCGACGGCGTCCCCGGCCAGGACGTGGCGGACTACTACACCCGACGCGCCGCCGGCGGCGTCGGCCTGATCATCACCGAGGGCACCTACATCGACCACGACTCCGCCGGCACCAGCGACCGGGTCCCCCGGTTCCACGGCGCGGACGCGCTCGCGGGCTGGGCGGATGTCGCGGACTCCGTGCACCGGGCGGGCGGCGCGATCATCCCGCAGCTGTGGCACGTGGGTGTCACGCGGGACGCCGGCGCCCCGCCGGTGACGGACGCGGAGCCGGTCGGCCCCTCGGGCATCTCCCTGAGCGGTGAGCCCAAGGGCCGCGCCATGACGCAGAAGGACCTGGACGACGTCATCGGCGCGTTCGCCGACGGGGCCGCCGCCGCCGAACGGCTCGGCTTCGACGGGATCGAACTGCACGGCGCGCACGGCTACTTGATCGACCAGTTCCTGTGGGCGGGCAGCAACCGCCGTACCGACGTGTACGGAGGCGACATCGTCGCCCGCACCCGCTTCGCGGCCGAGATCGTGGCGGCCTGCCGCGCCGCCGTGTCCGACTCCTTCCCGATCTTCCTCCGTATGTCCCAGTGGAAGGGGGGCCTGTACGACGCGAAGCTCGCGCACTCGCCCGCCGAACTCGACATCCTGCTCAGGCCCCTGGTCGAGGCCGGTGTCGACGTCTTCCACGCGTCCACCCGCCGCTACTGGCTGCCGGAGTTCGACGACTCCGACCTGAACTTCGCCGGCTGGGTCAAGAAGATCAGCGGCCGGCCGACGGTCACCGTCGGCTCGGTCGGTCTGGACGGTGTCTTCTCCGACTCCTTCCAGGGCAAGGACTCCGGGGTCACCCCCATCGATCCGCTGCTGGACCGGCTGGAGCGCGACGAGTTCGACCTGGTCGCCGTGGGCCGGGCGCTGATCGCCGACCCCGAGTGGACGGTGAAGACCCTGGGCGGGCGCACCGAGGCCATCACGCCGTTCGCCGCGGAGATGCTGAAGTCGCTTCGCTGAGCTGACGCCCGGAGCGGACCCGACCGCCGTCCCCCAGGCTCCGGGGGACGGCGCTCGTTTACCGGACCGGTCAGACGGCCGCGGTCGAGGAGGGGTCCTTGGCCGGCGGCGGGACCATGCGGACCGGGACCGTGTCGGCGTCGTTGTGGCGCTGGGACCAGGTCTCCAGTGCCACCTGGCAGGCGTGGTCGAGGTGGCGCAGACCGGTCAGGTCCAGTTCGATCGGGCGGTTCTGGGGCAGTGCCTCCAGTTGGTCGAGGATCCGCGGCAGACGCAGGAAGGTCGCGTTGCCGGTGATGGCCACGACCAGGCGTCCGCCGGTGAGTTCGTGGACGTTGAGGTGTATGTGCGAGGTCTCCCAGGCCGACTTGCAGACGGACAGGAGCAGCCCGAGCACCACGCCCTCGAAGAGGTTGCCGATGACGATGGTGCCGGTGGTGATGCCGAGGATGACGGCGTCGCCGCGGTGTGTCCGCCACAGCGGGACGATCTCCTTGACCGGCACGAGCTTCATCCCCGCGTGCACCAGGACACCCGCGAGCGCGGCCAGCGGGATGACGCCGATGACGAACGGGAGCAGCGCGGCGAACAGCAGCAGCCATACGCCGTGCAGGACCCGGGAGAGTGAAGTCTTCGCGCCCGCCTGCACGTTGGCGGCGCTGCGCACGATGACGGCGGTCATCGGGAGCGCGCCGAGCGCCCCGCAGACGGTGTTGCCGATGCCCTGCGCCATCAGCTCCTTGTCGTAGTCGGTACGGGGACCGTCGTGCATACGGTCCACCGCGGCAGCGCTGAACAGGCTCTCGGCCGAGGCGATCAGGGTGAAGGCGAGGATCGTGCCGAGGGCGGCGACACCGGCCAGGCTGCCGAAGTCCCCGAGGCCGGGCGGGTCGATCGCCGCCAGCAGGCCCCGGACCTCGACCCGGGCGACATCGAGATTCAGCAGGACGGCGGCGCCCGTGGCCAGTCCGACCGCGACGAGCGGACCGGGGACGACGCGCGCCTTGGCCGGCAGCGTCGGCCACACGAAGAGGACGGCGATGGTCGCGGCGCCGAGCAGGAACGCCGTCAACGCCGTTCCCCCGGTGACGACTTCGCCGAAGAGACCGGGCAGCCCGGCGATCTTCGCGAGCCCGCCCGAGGGCTGGGTCACGTCGGCCATCGCGTAGACCTGGCCGAAGACGAGGACGAGCCCGATGCCGGCGAGCATGCCCTGGACGACGGCGACCGAGATGGCCCGGAACCAGCGTCCGAACTTCAGCGCCCCTAGGAGGAGTTGGAGAAGCCCGGAGATGAGGACGAGGGCGCCGAGCGCGCCCAGCCCGAACTCCTGGACGGCCTCGAAGACCAGGACGGTCAGTCCGGCCGCGGGGCCGCTGACCTGGAGGCTGCTGCCGGGCAGCAGACCGACGAGCAGCCCGCCGACGATGCCGGTGATCAGGCCCAGTTCGGCCGGCACACCGGAGGCGACGGCGACGCCGACGCACAGGGGCAGGGCGACGAGGAAGACGACGAACGAGGCGAGGACGTCGCGCCCCAGGACGCCGGGTTCCTTCAACTGCGAAACGCGCGAGGTGAGTGAGGGGGGCGCGGAGGATGAGGGGGGTGAGGGGGGTGCGGAGGGTGAGGGGGGTGAAGTCATGGGTGTGTTCCTTGCGGAGCGGTCCGCCGACAGCGACGGCGACGGACGGAGGGGACACGGACTCGGAACGCGGACCGGAGAGACGGACTCGGGCGCGGCTCGACGCGTCGGCCGCGCGGGCGCGGCGGCGCGGAGCGCGTCCCGGTCAGAGCGGCACGAACGCGCCGCCCGCGCCGGGCCGTTGGACGCTCACGGTGCCGGTGTCGACCTCGTAGTACCAGGCGCTGAGCGCGAGGGTGCCCTCGGCGAGCGCCTCCCGGACGCACGGGTAGCCCCGCAGGGTGTCGAGTTGGGCGACGACATGGTGCCGTACGGCGTGGGGGATGCCCGCGTCGTCGGGGAGGCCGGCGACCGAGTGGTCCAGCCAGCCGCGTACGGCGGGGACGGCGGAGAGGTCCGTGCCACTCACGAGCGCTCCGACCGCGCCGCAGTGGGAGTGTCCGCACACGACGATGTCGCGCACTCCGAGGACCCGTACGGCGTACTCGATGGTGGCGGTCTCGCCGCTGGGACGGTCGGAATCGTAGGGGGGCACGATATTCCCCGCCGTACGCAGTTCGAAGAGTTCACCCGGCCGTGCGCCGGTGATGAGTGTCGGTACGACACGGGAGTCGGAACAGGTGATGAAGAGCGCTTCCGGTTGTTGTCCGTGGGCGAGGACGCGGAACTCCTGGCGTCGCTCGGCCACGCGGTCCGGAAAGGAACGGGCGTTTTCGATAAGGGATTTCATGGCGGCCTGCCTCCTGCGCCCGCGATGTGGGGACGGGGCGCGGTGTGGTCGGGTCAGAGGAAGATACCTGCTGGTCCGTGACGTCTCCGCACAGAGTCACGGGCAGGCTGGAGCGCACCGGACCGCGACATCGCGAACCGGGTGCTCTCCTGCGAAGACCGTACGCTTTACCAATACATTACCTTCGCAGTGGCGACGATATCACGCCAGATAAAGGCTCCCGGAAAGCCGACGCATGTGTCATCGATGTGAACGGATGATGTCTCCACTATCACCCCGCCGCGTACATATAGCGGAAAACCGGCCGCGCGTTCGAGAATGGGCCGGGGCGCCGGCGGATATTCGCCGCCGCTCGGGCCGGTCCGGTGCGCGTCTTCACTTGGCCGGGAATATCCGGCCCGGGAACTTTCCGCCCCGGCGGCGGCACGGCCGGGCACGGTCGGGGCGCGACTCCGGCACTCACCTAACTCGCTTCCAGTGACCGGGAGTTGACGCCTAAACTGCCCACTCCTCCGGGTGCTGGTCCGCGCGCCCGCCACAGTGAGCGAGGAGTGAGAGCGAGAGTGAGTCACGGGGGACACGGTCCGTACGGCCCACAGCCACCGCAGCCGCCGCCGTATCCGCCGTACGTGCCGTATCCGCCGCCGCACATGCCGCTGTGGCGACGGTTCCGTGAGGACGAGTGGCCGACGCTCAGGGAAGTCCTGCGGTCTGCCAGTCAGATCCACGGCTGCCTGTGGCTCTTCGCGTTGTGCTGTTTCGGGCCCACGGTCGTCGGGCTGCTGATCTGCTATCCACTGGCCCGCTCTGCGCGGACCCACGCCCGGCGGATCTTCCCGCCGGGCGCCCATCTGCGGGTCCACTTCCCCGACGTGGTGCGCATCCAGAAGGCCCGCGCGTGGGTGGCGCTCGCCGCGACCTTCGCGCTGCTGGTGGCGTACGCGACACCGGACGACTGGGACCAGGCGATGCGGCAGTTCGCCCTGCGCATGGCGATCACTCCATGGCTGCTGCTTCTCAGCGCGCCCCTGGTGATCACGGTCATCATCCGGCTGGCCGCGCCCACCGCGAGAGCCGGCATGCGGGCCAGGCTCCGTCCGTCGCTGCGGTCGGCGCTCTGGTACTGCGGGGCGTTCGCGGCGACGCCGGCTCTCTTCGCGGGCGGTCTCTACGTCAACTACGAGCTGTACGAGGGCCCGCTCGCCCCGTTCGTCGCGATCGTGCTGGTGCTGCCCGCCCTGTGGGTGGGGCTGTTCGTCGCGTTCGCCTCCCCGACGGTCGTACGCTCGGCGTTCCACACGGCGCCCGTGCACGCGGCCCTGCCCGCGCTGCTCACCGGCGTACTGGTGTGGGAGTTCGCGGCCATCAGCCTGGCGGTGGGCGGCCTGCCCCCGGGCCCGACCTTCCTCGCGCTCCTCGCGGCGGTCGGCGGCCCGGCGACGGTCTCGGCGCTGGCGTGGTGGGAGATCCACCGGCTGCGTACGTGGCACGGGGTACGGCTGCGGGCCTGAGCCGTACAGGGTGGTGGTGCGCGGTCGGCGCTGACAGGTCTCGCTCAGGCCATCGTCGGAGCCTGGCCGCTGGTTGGGTCCCGGCTGTTCCCGGGCCTCCCCCGAGCAGAACCAGGGATGCAGCCACACTGCGGAGTTGGACACCTCGGATGCCGACCGCGCGCCTCCCACCGTAACGACGCCCACTGACAACGGCCGGGCGGCGGGGGACGGCCGGGCGATGGAGCGGCCGGGCGGCGGAGGCTGATCAAATCAGCTGACGCCTGCCCCGAGTCCGCCCAGGATGGGCCCATGAGTGACGACCTCGTGGAATTCCTGCGAGCGCGCCTGGCCGAGGACGCCGAACTGGCCGCACGGAGCGGCGGCGACGGCTGCGGAGACTGGGTGGCCCACGGTCACACGGTGGACTTCTGCCAGTCGGAACTGGCCGGCTTCCACCCCGCTGTCGCCCGCCACGTGGCCGCGCACGATCCCGGCCGCGTCCTGCGTGACGTCGACGCCAAGCGGCGCGTCCTGGCGCGGCACGCGCTCAGCCCCGCCGTCGGCGACCCCGAGCTGCCGTGGGACAACCGCGACGACTGCCAGTGGGACGGGGAGAAGTGGCCCTGCCCCGACCTCCTCGACCTGGCGCTCCCCTACTCCGACCACCCCGACTACCGCGGGCAATGGCGGCCGCACCCGAAGGCGGGCATCCGGCGGCGAGCGGTACGGCGCCGAGCGGTCCGGCGCCGAGCGGTCCGGCGCCGAGCGGTCCGGCGTGACCGTGGAAGAGGCTGACCGGCGCGCCCGTGGGAGAGGCCCGTGGGAGAGGCTGGCCGGGGCCGGTCAGGAATGCCTCGGCCGGGGTGGGCGTTGTTCGTGCCGTGAGCCCCGAGGTCCCCGCCGATCACGCATCCGTACGCGCGCGGCTGTCCGCCCGCCGTACGGACACCCATGCGCGGATCGACGCCCTTGAGCGCGATTTCGACGCGATCGTCGAGGCCAACACGCTGGTCGCGGTCGACGACGAGCACGACCCCGACGGATCGAGCACCGCCTTCGAGCGGGCCCACGTCGCCTCCCTGCTGGCGCGGGCGCGCGAGGAACTGCTCGGGCTGGACGAGGCACTGGAACGGCTGGAGCAGGGTGACTACGGGCAGTGCGAGGTGTGCGGTGAGGCGATCCCCGTCGAGCGGCTGGAAGTACGGCCTGCGGCGCGTAGCTGTGTACGGTGCGCCACGGCCGGGCGGCGCCCCCGCTGAGCACCACCGACAGACATCGAAGCAGTACGACGTGAACGACGGAGGAGCCTCGTGCCGCTGACCTCGGAGCCGTTGCGGAAGCTGGGCTTCCTGACCATCGGGCTGTTCGACGCCGCCGATCCGCGGCGGGGCCACGAGTCGACCCTGGAGATCATCGAGCTGGGCGAACGGCTCGGGTTCGACAGCGCGTGGGTGCGCCACCGGCACCTCCAGTACGGCATCTCCTCCCCCGTCGCCGTCCTGGCCGCCGCCTCGCAGCGCACAAGCCGTATCGAGCTGGGCACCGCCGTCATCCCCCTCGGCTGGGAGAATCCGCTGCGGCTGGCCGAGGACCTGGCGACCGTCGACATCCTGTCCGGGGGCCGGCTCAACCCCGGCGTCAGCGTCGGCCCGCCCATGCACTACGACCAGGTCAAGGGCGCGCTCTACCCCGACACGGCCGAGGCCGAGGACTTCAGTTACGAGCGTGTACGACGGCTGCTCGCCCACGTACGCGGTGAACCCGCCACCGGATCCGGGGGAGTCGAGGGCTTCGAGGTCTTCTCCGACCGCGTACAGCCACAGGCCGCCGGTCTGGGCAGCCGTATGTGGTACGGCGGCGCGAGCACACGGTCCGCGCGGTGGGCCGGTGAGCACGGGATGAACTTCCTGACCAGCAGCGTCGTCAAGGCGGAGGAGGGGCAGGACGCCCCGGACTTCGCGGCGATCCAGCTCTCGACCGTCCGCGCCTTCCGCGCCCACCACCCGGACGGCGACCGCGCCCGTGTCTCGCAGGGGCTCGTCGTCGTCCCGACGGACAACGCGACGGCGACGCAACGCGCCAAGTACGAGGAGTACGCGCGTACGCGGCTGCCGCGTACGGCCACACCCCAGGGCCCGGCCCGTCTGATGTTCGCGCCCGATCTCGTCGGCCCCTCGGCGGAGATCGCCGAACGCCTCCATGAACACGCCGCGTTCCGCGAGATCGACGAGGTCGCGTTCGCGCTGCCGTTCACCTTCGACCACGAGGACTACGTCCAGATACTCACCGACATCGCCACCGGTCTCGGCCCGGCGCTCGGCTGGCGAGCACAGGCGAACGGCCTCTAGGCGTCTCGGCGTCCAGGCGTCCAGGCCGCGTACATGGCCAGGACCTGGGCGGTCGGACCTGGGCGGTGGATCCCGCGCCATGCCCGACCAGCCGGGGATCCGTCTCCGCCTCCCGGACACCCGACCGTCTCGACCCGGCGGCCCGCTGTGCGTACTCTCGTTGACGTGGGCCATTCCCGATCGGCGCCGGTCCCGGCGCAGCGGATTCTGACGCGGCGACGTCACATCGACCTCGCCCGTGTCTCCAGTGCCTTCTGTTGTCGCGCAGCCTGAGGGGCAACTCCCCTGCGTGGCGCGCCACTTCGAGGACCGGTAGACCGCTTCGTACCTAGCGACAGGTAGTCCGCACCGCCCCCCTATCCCAGCCACGAGCGGCACTCCCCCCGCCTGGGCCGTGCCTCGCCATGCCCGTGCGAGCGCGCACCCCCACGGCCGAGCCGAGCCGACTTCGGACACCCACCACCCCAACCCCAGCACGCCAGCACCCCCCACCCGCCCGACCACGGAAGCGAGCTCTCATGGCCACCGTTCTGTCCGTCTCGGGGAGCCCGTCCCCGACGTCACGCACCGCCCGGCTGCTGCGCCATCTCGACGCGGCGCTGATCGCCCAGGGCCACCGGGTCGTCCCCCTCGACGTCCGGACCCTGTCCGCCGAGGCCCTGCTGGGCGCCGACTTCGGGCACCCCGACATCAAGCGCGCGACCGAGCTGTTCGCGCAGGCCGACGGGGTCGTCGTCGGTACGCCGGTCTACAAGGCCGCCTACTCCGGACTGCTGAAGTCGCTCCTCGACCTGCTGCCGCAGTACGCCCTCGCCGACAAGGTCGTCCTGCCGCTCGCCACCGGCGGCTCCGTCGCGCACGTCCTGGCCATCGACTACGCGCTCCGCCCGGTCCTCACGGCGATGGGGGCGACGCATGTCGTGCCGGGCTGGTTCGTCCTGGACCGGCACATAGTCACCGCCCCGGACGGGTCGACGGAGATAGAGGAGAGCACGGCCGGGGCGCTCGACCAGGTACTCACGCAGTTCTCCACGGCCCTCGGGGGCGGTGTGTTCCTCCGCGCGGCGAGTTGAGCCACCCACCGTCCCGTCCGCCGGCCGGTGAGGGCGTGACAGGATCCCGCGGGCGAATGACGCGTGACCCGCCCACGTTGGAGTGACGTTTCTCCGCCGCAGCGAGCCCGTCGAGTAGATCTTCATCCGTCCTGTCCGGCCACTCGACATCCCGGCGGAGAAGCATCGTGTCTCGACTGGCTCACTGGTGTTTCCTGCACCGCCGCAGAGTGGTGGCCCTCTGGCTCCTGGTCCTGGTCCTCGCCGTCGGGTTCAGTCAGTCGCTCGGCAGCAAGTACAACGAGAGCGCGAGCCTGCCCGGCACCGACGCCCAGGCGGCCATCACCCTCCTCACGGACAACTTCCCCGCGGCCTCCGGCGAGGGCGACCAGATCGTCATCGAGGCCACCGGCGGGGACACCGTCCGCTCGGACGCGGTGCGGACGCCGGTGACCGCGGCGCTCACCAAGGTGGCCGCCATCCCCGGCATCGCGTCGGTCGTCAGCCCGTACAGCAAGCAGGGCGCGGCGCAGATCAGCAAGGACGGCACCATCGCGTTCGCCGCCGTCAACTGGAAGATGAAGGCCGCCGATGTCACCAAGTCGGACGCCCGGAAGCTGATCGACGCCGCCAAGACCGCCGACGGACCGAACATCCGTATCTCGCTCGGCGGCCCGGCCATCACCAACGAGGAGAGCGCCGGCCCCGGCCTGTCGGTCGCGGTGGGCGCGATCGCCGCACTGGTCGTCCTGCTGATCGTCTTCGGCGGCGCCCTGTTCGCCTCGCTGATGCCGCTGGTGACCGCAGCCATCGCGCTGTTCATCGGCAC
Source organism: Streptomyces sp. NPDC057307 (assembly GCF_042667665.1). Taxonomy (NCBI): domain Bacteria; kingdom Bacillati; phylum Actinomycetota; class Actinomycetes; order Kitasatosporales; family Streptomycetaceae; genus Streptomyces; species Streptomyces sp. NPDC057307. The sequence goes on from NZ_JBHUZM010000001.1 coordinate 99,667, forward strand.
CTCACTCATCAGCCTGCTGTCGCACGTCATGGACACCCCGAGCGTCTCCAGCGACCTCGCCGTACTGATCGGACTCGGCGTCGGCATCGACTACGGCCTGTTCATCATCAGCCGCCATCGCAGCGCGGTGAAGACCGGTCTGTCGTACGAGGAATCGACGGTGCAGGCGGTCAACACCTCAGGCCGGACCGTGCTGTTCGCCGGGATCACGGTGTGTATCGCGCTGCTCGGGCAGTTCGCGCTCGGGATCGACTTCCTGTACGGCCTGTCGGCGGCCTCCGCCCTCACAGTCGCGCTCACCATGGCCAGCTCGCTGACGTTCCTGCCCGCCATGCTGGGCTTCCTCGGCCCCAAGACCCTCTCGCGGCGCGAGCGGCGCGCGCAGACGGAGAAGGGGCCGGTCTCCGACGACGCCGCCGGATTCTGGCTGCACTGGGCCACGTTCGTGGAGCGGCGCAGGGTGCCGGTGGCCGCGATCGCACTGGCGGTGGTCGTCGTGATCGGGCTGCCGCTGTTCTCGCTGCGCCTCGGCTCGTCCGGCGCCGCGAACGACCCTTCCGACTCCACCACCCACCAGGCGTACACCACCCTGGCCAGAGGGTTCGGGCCGGGCTTCAACGGGCCGTTCCAACTGGTGACGGAGCTGAAGTCGCCGGACGACGCGCAGGCGTTCAACACGTACCTGGCCGCCGCCGCCAAGACGCCGGGCGTGGTGTCGGTGACACCGCCGACGACCTCGCCCAACGGCAAGGTGGCACTCGCGATCCTCTACCCGAGCACCGGCCCCGGGGCGAAACAGACGGTCACGCTGGTGAGCACCATCCGCGACCTGGCGCCCAAGGCCGAGGGCCCCGGCCACTCCGCCGTCCATGTCGGCGGAGTGACGCCCACCAACATCGACTTCTCACGGGTGCTCAGCTCGAAACTGCCGCTGTTCATCGCCATCGTCGTCATCCTGGCGTTCCTGCTGCTGGTGGCGGTGTTCCGCAGTCTGCTGATCCCGCTGGTGGCGGCCGTGATGAATCTGCTGTCCGTCGGCGCCGCGCTCGGCGCGATGAACGCCGTGTTCACGTGGGGCTGGGGCATCTCGGTCTTCAACATCGCGGGAACCGGGCCCGTCGACGCCTTCATCCCGGTCCTGCTGTTCTCGGTGCTGTTCGGGCTCTCGATGGACTACGAGGTGTATCTGGTCAGCCGGATGCAGGAGGAGTGGGGCCATCGTCGCCCGACGTCGTCACGCGCGGACGAAGTCGAGGCCAACCACTGGGCGGTGACGCACGGTCAGGCGAAGACCGGCCGGGTCATCGCGGCGGCGGCCGGGATCATGATCCTGGTGTTCGGCTCGTTCCTGATCGGCGACAACCATGTGCTCCAGGAGTTCGGCTTCGGCCTGGCCTTCGCCGTCCTCGTCGACGCCCTGATCATCCGGGGCCTGCTCGTCCCGGCACTGATGCATCTGATCGGTCCGGCGAACTGGGCCATGCCGGCCCGGCTGAACCGGATCGTGCCCAACCTCTCGATCGAGTCGTCGCGAAGAGACGCTCGCTGAGGGGGAGTTGGCGGACGGGGGTACGGCGTGCCGGGAGAGGGCGCGTGCCGGGGGCCGGGTCCGACTTCATCGCGCGGGCCCGCACTGGTACGGGCCCGCGATCTGCGTCAGAATCTACAGCAGTGTAGAAGTTGACGGGAGACGGTGTGAGCGAGCGAGAGGGCCCCGACGAACGTCGGCGCCGGGGGCAGGGCGAGCTGGAGTCGCAGGTGCTGGCGGCGCTCCGGGAGGCGCCGGGGCCGGTGAACGCCGGCTGGGTACGTGAACGGCTCGGCGGGACCCTCGCGTACACCACCGTGATGACGATCCTGACCCGTCTCCAGGCCAAGAACGCGGTGACCAGGGAGCGTTCGGGGCGTTCCTTCGAATGGCGCGCGGCCTCCGACGGCGCGGGGCTCGCCGCGCTGCGGATGCGCCGGGTGCTGGACGCGGAGTCGGACCGGGAGACGGTGCTCGCGCGGTTCGTCACCGCCCTGTCGTACGACGACGAGCGGCTGCTGCGCGACCTGTTGGACGACCTGCCGCACGAGTCGCCGAACGAGTCGTCGCACGAGTCGCCGAACGTCGTCGCAGACGAGGCGGAGGACTGATCCGTGGGTGTCTTCGTCTTTCTGCCACTGGTGCTGCCCCTCACGGCGGTGCCGGTCGCGCGGCTGGCCGAGCAGCATCTCCATCCACGCCTGGCCACCCGTTTCCTGACGGCGCTGGCCGTGGTCCTGGCGGTGTGCAGCACGCTGTGCCTGGGGCTGTTGGTGGTCGTCGGGACGGCCCAACTGCCGGGAAACCCGCTGCCCGACGGCTGGTCGGACGCGGAGGTGCGGGAGGCCGTCCCGTACGACGAGGTGGCCGGCAGGGCGGCGATCGCCGCGCTGGTCGCGGTGGCCGTGGGGTGCGCGGTCACGGGGTGGCGGCACCGGCGCGTACGGCGACGGGCCTGGCGGGCGCTGGAGGAGATGCCGGAGCGACAGCTCGTGGTACTGCCGGACGACGGGACACCGTACGCGTACGCACTGCCCGGAAGCGGTCTGGAGGAGGGACGGATCGTCGTCTCCAGCGCGCTGCTGGACTGTCTCGACCCGGCCGAGCGGAATGCACTGTTGGCCCACGAGCGGGCGCATCTGACGAACCGTCACCATCGCTCGCTGCTCGCGGTACGGCTGGCCGCGCGGGCGAACCCGTTGCTGCGGCCCCTGCGGGCGGCCGTGGCGTACACCACCGAGCGCTGGGCCGACGAGGAGGCGGCCCGGACCACCGGCAGCCGCAAGCAGGTGGCCCGCGCCATCGGCAAGGCCGCGCTCGTGTCACGCGGGGCCCCGACGCCGACGCTGGCCGGAATCGACGGCGCGGGCCCCGTACCGCGCCGCGTCGCCGCACTGCTCGCCCCGGCACCCGCCGCGATGACGTGGCCCTCGGTCTTCACCACGGCGGGCCTGGCCGTCTGGACGGCGGCGGCGGGGACGGTCGGCTCGGCACTGTCCTCGGCGAACGCGACCGTCACGCTCTTCTTCGTACTGAAGGCGGCGACTCCGCTGTAGCGGCGCGGGCCGTCGATTCCGCGCACACCGAGGGCAACGCCCGCTCCAGCCCCTTCAGATGCGGGAGGTTGAGCTGGTGGCTGTACGCCGAGAGGGCCGCCGCGCCGTACAGCCGCGGCTCGCACGTCAGCGAGGCGCGCACGCCCTCCGTCGCCGCCAGCGCGCTCAGCAGCCGCGTGGTGATGCGGTCGAGTGCCGGCCGGACTTCCTTGTCGAGGTCCGGCCGCTGGGTGGGCCGCTCCTCAGGATGCTTGTCCCAGCGCGAGTAAAGCCCACGCTGCACCACCTTGCTCGCCTCGATCTGGTCCCGGAAGACGGCGACCACCGCGCCGGGATCCAGCCCGAGCCCGACGGCCCGAGCGGCGACGTCGTCGAGGATGATCCGCTCGCGCGCGGGGTCGTCGATCGGCCGGTCGGTGCCGTACTTGGCGGCGGACACCTTGTCGGCGATCAGCAGCCGCTCGGCGAACAGGTCGGTCAACGAGGTGAGTCCATGAGCGGCAGAAGGCGCGGACGCGGACGCGGCAGGCTGCGACTGGGCGACTGCGGGCATGGCAGTGGCAGTGGCAGCGGCAGCGGAGAGCAGCAGCGCGGCGGATGCGACGACCAACACGGACCGTGTACGTCGGATTCGCACGGGGAGTGTCCTTTCCATGGGGGGATCAACGCCTGTCGGCCTACACGTTCGACAACCCGTTCCACCACCACCAGGACCTCAACCGGCCGGCCCGCCCGGCCACCGGGCGGACCCGGTGAACCCTTCCGGTCACGGCACCAGGCCCTGTCCGGAAAGTCTCGCCCGGCCCGCCCTCGGGGCGGACGGCGCTACGTCTCACACACGGTCTAGCCCTCCTCGTCGCCCTCGAAGAAGTCGCCCACCTCGTCCACGACCTCGGCCGCCACCATGCCGCCCGCGACGCCCACGGCCAGACCGGCCGCGCCGACGGCGACCGCCGCGCCCGTGCCCATGCCGGAGCCGTGGCCATCGCCGCCGCCCCGGCCGCCACGGGCCGCGTACCGGCCGGCGAGTTGTTCGACCCAGCCCCCGACCACGGTGTTCCAGTCGGTGTGCGCGACCTCGTCGTGACCGACGGTGTGCCGGTTCAGGGCGTCGTCCACGCCCGTGCCCCCGCGCCCGTCCGCCTCCAGGACGATCTCGGTCCCGCCCGCGTGAGCCAGGAACGTCACCTCGATCTCATTCAGCCGGTCCGCGTAACCCGGCGCCGGAATGATCTCGATCTCCTGGTAGAAGGGCAGTTGCTGCCCGCTCCCGTTGATGTGCCCCAGCTCCAGGTCCGCCGACCTGAAGCCGAAGCCGAGCTGCCCGAACGCCTCCAGCACGGCTTCCTGCACCGCCAACGGCCGTACGACGAAGGCGTCGAAGTCGCCCTTGTCCCTTGCTCCGGCGATCTCCAGCTCCGTACGTACACCCAGCGTGATGCCCAGCGCCTCACCGTGCAGCTCGGTGACGGGCGTCTCCCACGGCAGCGTCACCTCGAACGGCACGCGGTACGAGTCCTCCTCGCCCAGCCGGAAGGCGCCACCGACCTCGTACCGCGCGAAGCCGACCAGGCCCTCGCTCTCACCCTCCTCGTGCTCCGCCTCCGCGCGGGCGACGAGTTCGAGGGTGACGCGGTCGATGTCGTACGACGCGTTCCCGCCGGCCAGCCGCACCTCGCCCCGCAAGGTGCCACCCGGCAGGACCGCGCCGTCCTCCAGCACCGTCTCCACCGTCGGCCCACCGACGCCGAGTGAACCGAGCAGTCGCTTGAACACCATCGAGGTGTTCCCTCCTTCGTTCCCTGACTCCTGATGCGTGCTTACTTCTACAGGACTGTAGAACAACTGCCTTGCCGCCGGGACCAATCCGCATCACCCAGGTCACCGAATGCACACCAACAACACAGCCTCACCGTCGCAAAGGGGATGCATCGTAGTGATACGCAAGCGCACAGCACGATTCACGGCCCTCCTCACCCTGCCCGCCGCTCTCACACTCGTCGCGGCCACGCCCGCTCTCGCGAGCGGCGCCGGCAGCGAGCACGGCGAGAAGAGCGGACACAGCGGGCACTCCGCCAACTCCCAGGCAGCGTCGACGGCCAAGGAGGGCGAGACGTACCAGATCGATCTGGAGTCGCTGAACGACTCCGGTGCCAGTGGCGCCGCCCTGGTCAGCTTCCAGGGCACGAAGCTGACGGTGAAGATCGAGGCCACCGGCCTCGTACCCGGCCAGCCGCACGCGCAGCACATCCACGGTTCCACCGACGGTCACGACTTCAGCTGTCCCGACGCGAGTGCGGACAAGGACGGCGACGGCATCGTCAGCACCGCCGAGGGCCTGCCGCAGTACGGGGACATCAACATCTCCCTGACGACGAAGGGCGACACGTCCAAGGACAGCGGACTCGCCGTCGACCGGATGCCGGTCGCCGACAAGGACGGCAAGCTCGACTACTCCCGCACCATCGAGGTGTCGCAGGACGTCGTCGACCACATCAAGGACCTGCACATCGTGCAGCACGGTATCGACCGCAACGACGACGGCAAGTACGACTTCGGCGCCGGCAAGAGCGAGTTGGACCCGAAGCTCCCGCAGGAGGCCACCGCACCCGCCGACTGCGGCATGGTCAAGGGCGCGGCCGTCGGCTCCATGCCGGTGGGCGGCGTCGAGACCGGTACGGCCGCCGGCCCGGGCGGCGCGGCGGGAATCGAAGCGCCCGGCATGGTGGCGGGCGGCGCGGCGGCGATCCTCGTCGCGGGCGGGCTGTTCGCGGTGAAGCGCCGTACGCGGCCGACCACTTCGGGCACGAACCGAGTGCTCGGCTGATCCTGTGAGTGAGTCGAACGGTACGGGCGAGGGTGACGAGAGGGCCGGGGGCCGCGCGGGACGCCGTACGGCACTGATCGTCGCGATCCCGGTCCTGCTGGTCGTCGGCGGGCTGCTGCTGGTCCTGGGAATGGGCCGGCAGCAGCCCGCCCCGCCGAAGGCCGTCGACAAGGGCGGTCCGTCGGTGGCGGATTCGGCCCCCCGGTCGACGGGCCCCGCCCCGGAGTCCGAAAAGAAGTCCGAGAAGAAGCGGGCCGCCGCCCTCCCCGCGTCCGACCCCGTACGCGTCATGATCCCCTCGCTCAAGGTGAACTCCACCCTGGAGCGCCTCGGACTCGACAAGAACCGCGCGATGGAGACGCCCGAGGACCCGGACAAGGCGGGCTGGTACCACCCCGGGCCCGCCCCCGGCGCCAACGGCCCCTCCGTCATCGCGGGCCATGTGACCTGGGACGGCGCGCCCACCGTCTTCTTCGACCTGGCCAGGATCGATCCGGGAGACAAGGTCGAGGTGGCGCGGAAGGACGGCAGGACGGCCGAGTTCACGGTCGACCGCGTGGCGACGTACGCCAAGGACAAGTTCCCGACGGTCGAGGTCTACCGCAACCTCGACCACGCCGGACTGCGCCTCATCACCTGCGGCGGCGACTTCTCCGAGGCCGACCGCCGCTACGCCGACAACGTGGTCGTGTACGCGACCCTCACCGGCAGCCATCGATCGACTGCCGGTGAGAACTGACGACGAGCGCTGACGACGAGCGCTGCCGGCGAGGGCTGAGGGCGAGTGCTGACGGCGACCGACCGCCGACGGACTCACACCTTGACCGCGTCCGCCTCCTCGCTCTCGTCGGCCGCGCCCTGCCGCTGCTCCGGTACGAGCTTCTGCTGCAGGCTCTCGCCCTCGATGTCGAGGTTGGGCAGGGCGCGGTCGACGAGGCGCGGGAGCCACCAAGCGGCGCGCCCGAGCAGGGACATGACCGCCGGGACCAGCGCCATACGCACGATGAACGCGTCGACGAGTACACCCACGGCCAGCGCGAATCCCATCGACTTGATGATCGGGTCGGGCATGAAGATGAACCCGCCGAACACGGCCGTCATGATCAGCGCGGCGGCCGTGACGACGCGGGCGTTGTGCCCCATGCCACTGACGGTCGCCTCCTGCGCGCCGGCGCCGTGGACGAAGTCCTCGCGCATACGCGAGACGAGGAAGACCTCGTAGTCCATGGCGAGTCCGAACAGGATGCCGATGAGCAGGATCGGCAGGAAGCTCACCAGCGGACCGGGGGTGTCGACGCCCAACAGGTCCGCGAAATGGCCCTGTTGGAAGATCGCCACGGTGATGCCGAAGGTGGCGCCGATGGTGAGGAGGAAGCCGAGCGCGGCCTTGAGCGGTACCAGGAACGAGCGGAAGACCAGCATCAGCAGCAGGATCGACAGGCCGACCACGAGCAGCAGATAGATCAGCATGGCGTCCGCGACCTTCTCGGAGACGTCGATGCCGACCGCCGTGGTGCCGGACAGCGCGACGTCGGTGCCCTCCGCGCCCGCGAAGTCGCCGATGTCGGCGACGCGGTCGCGGACGGCGTGCACGACCGCCTCGGTGGCCTCGTCGGTGGGACCGGCCTTGGGGATGACGGTGAGGAGGGCGGTGGTGCCCTGCTTGTTCAACAGCGGCGGGGTGACGGCGAGTACGTCCTTCGTCCCCTGGATGCGCTTGGTGGCCTCCTTGGCGGCGACGGCCGTGCTCGCGGCGTCGTCGCCGGAGACGACCGCGATCAGGCGGCCGTTGAAGCCGGGGCCGAAGCCCTCGCTGGTCAGGTCGTACGCCTCACGGGTCGCCGAGCCGGCGGCGGCGGTGCCCGCGTCGGGGAGCGCCAGGCGCATGTCGGCGGCGGGGAGGGCGAGTACGCCGAGCCCGAGGATGCCGACGAGGAGGACCGGGACGCGGAAGCGGGTGACGGTACGGCCCCAGCGGAAGCCGAAGCCCTCGCGGGGCCCGGCCTCGGGGGACCCGTTCTCGGGGGCGGCGCCGGGGGCAGCGCCGGTCGGGATGTCTGTCGGGGTGCCGGTCGGGGTGCCGGTCGGAGTGACCGCCGCCGGGTGCCCGGCGCGCTGCTTGCGGGGCAGTACGCGGTCGCCGGCGAACCCGAGGAGCGCGGGCAGCAGGGTGAGCGCGACGACGACGGCGACGGCGACCGTACCCGCGGCGGCGAGGCCCATGACGCTCAGGAAGGGGATGTTGACGACGGTCAGCCCGGCGAGGGCGATGACGACGGTGGCGCCCGCGAAGACCACGGCCGAACCGGCGGTCCCGACCGCGCGTCCGGCCGCCTCCTCGGCGTCCACACCTTCGGTGAGGTACTGGCGGTGGCGGGAGGTGATGAACAGCGAGTAGTCGATACCGACCGCGAGACCCAGCATGAGCGCCAGGATGGGGGCGGTGCTGGTGAGTTCGATGACGCTGCTCAGGGCGAAGAGCCCGGCCATCCCCGCCGCGACGCCGACGAGCGCGTTCAGCAGGGTCATACCGGCGGCCACCAGGGACCCGAAGGTGACGACGAGGACGCCTGCGGCGATCAGCACGCCGATGGCCTCGGTGGAGCCCACCTCGACCTCGGCGCTGAGGACTTCACCGCCATGCTCGACCCGCAGACCTGCGGCGGAGCCCGCCGCTGAGGCACCGGCCTTCTCGTACGCCGCGCGCTGCGCGTCGGTCACCTCGTCCGCGCCGGCCTCGAACTGCACCTGGACCAGGGCGTATCGGCCGTCCTCGGAGACGGCGCCCGCCTCGAACGGGTCCACCGCGCCGACCACACCGTCCACGGCCGCGGCCTCGCGTACGACGGGTGCGACGGCGGCCTTGTCGAGCTTCGCGCCCTCGGGCGCGGCTATGACGATCGTGCCGGTCGTACCGCTGGCCTGCGGGAACTGCTCCTGGAGCGAGTCCAGCGCGCGCTGCGACTCGGTGCCGGGCATGGTGAATTTGTCGCTGGTGGGGCCCATGAGCGTGGCGGCGGCTCCGCCCAGCACGACGAGCAGGAGCAGCCATACGGCGACGACGCGCTTGCGTCGGCGGAAGGAGAACCGGCCGAGCCGGTACAGCAGGGAAGCCATGGCGAAGGTTTCTCTTCTCGGTGGTCGGTGGTCGGTGGGCGTGGCGGGTCAGTGGTGCTCGGGGTCGGGGCGCAGGGTGCGGAGCGCGCCGAGGATCAGCTCGTCGCGCAGTTCCTGGTCCGGTACGTCGATGTCGCTGGCGCCCGTGACGAAGACGGCCCCGAGGACCATGTGGGCCGCGACCACGTCCCGCGCTTCCGTGGACCGGCCCGCGAGCGCGTCCAGCAGGCGGTCGACGGTGCCGGGGATGCTGCCGAGCGCCGGATGGGTGGTCATGCTCGGGATGTCCTCGAAGAGGATCTTGATCTCGCGCCGGAAGCGCATGGCGAGATCGACGTAGCCGGTGACGGCGGCCTCCGCCGCCTCCCGCCCGTCGAGGGCGACGAGTTGGGCGTCGAGCGCGGCGAGTCCTTCGCCGGCGGGGGTCAGCAGTTCGGTGAGGATCGCGTCCTTGCTGGTGAAGTGGTAGAGCAGGGACGCCTTCGAGCAGCCGACGGTGGAGGCGATGTCGTGCAGTGACGTGCCTTCGTAGCCGCGCGTCGCGAACAGTTGCAGCGCCGATTCCAGGATGTGTCCGCGCAGGGCGGAGGCGGGGCGTGCCATGCACCCCACCATAACTGTCCGATCGGTCAGCTATGACGGGTGCCCTGCGGAAAACCACAGGGTGCCGGCTGCGGAAAGCCGCAGTGAGCCGGGTGGGAACCCGCATACCGGGGCTGGCCTGCCCTTTCTAGTGTTGTGGGGGAAAGGCGACGTGGGCGCTGCGGTGACCGGCGCCTGCGTCCCCGTTCTCTCCCTTCCGCCCCTTCCATCCCTTCGCTCCCGTTGCCCTCTCACTCCCTCTCGCCCCCTCTCGCTCCTCACCGTCGGCTTGGAGACAGCTCATGGATGTCGTACTGCTCGCCCTTCCGCAGGAGCCTGCGGGAGGTATCGCGGGCTGGGCCGCCGATCTGGTCGACACGATGGGGGCTCCGGGCGCGGGTCTCGCCATCGCGCTGGAGAATCTCTTCCCGCCGCTGCCGAGCGAGATCATCCTGCCGCTGACCGGCTTCGCGGCGGGTCAGGGAGTCATCAGCCTGGCGTCCGCGCTCTTCTGGACCACCCTCGGTTCGGTGGTGGGAGCGGTGGTCCTGTACTGGGTGGGGATGCTCTTCGGCCGCGAGCGGATGCACGCGATCTGGGCGAAGCTGCCGCTGGTCAAGGACGCGGATCTGGTGCGTACGGAGGAGTGGTTCGCCAGGCATGGCACCAAGGCGGTCCTCCTGGGCCGCATGGTGCCGATATTCCGGAGTCTGATCTCGGTGCCGGCCGGAGTCGAGCGCATGCGGCTGCCGCTCTTCATATCCCTGACCACGCTGGGCAGTCTGCTGTGGAACTCGGTCCTGGTGCTGGCCGGTTACTGGCTGGGGGACCAGTGGCATTTGGTGGAGACGTATGTCGGAGTGGTCTCCAAGGCGGTTCTCGTCCTGGTGGTGCTGTCCGTCGTCACGTACGTGGTCGTGCGCCTGCGGTCACGCGACGACCGCGAGGACCGGGGGCACCGTGGCCGTCGCGGTCAGGGTCGCCGCCGTCGTCCCCGACGAGCCGCGCGGCAGCGCACCTGACCGAACCGCACGCCGCCGTCGCTACAGCGGCCACCGCCGCTACCACGACGGACGCCCCCGCCGGGCGTCAGCCCGCCCAGCTCCAGTCCGAGACCTCCGGCAGGTCCACCCCGTGTTCGCGGATCCAGCTGTGATGACGGGTCCGGGTGTCCACCATGATCTGGCGTACGTCGGCGGCCCGGACGCCCAGGCCCGGCACCCGGTCGATGACGTCCATCACCAGGCGGTAGCGGTCCAGGTCGTTGCGGACGACCATGTCGAAGGGCGTGGTCGTGGTGCCCATCTCCTTGTAGCCGCGGACATGCAGATTCTCGTGACCGGCGCGGCGGTAGGCGAGACGGTGGATGAGCCAGGGGTAGCCGTGGTAGGCGAAGATCACCGGCTTGTCCGTGGTGAACAGGTCGTCGTACTCGGCCTCGGTCATCCCGTGCGGGTGCTCCTCGCGCGGCATCAGCCGGGTCATGTCCACGACGTTGACCACACGGACGGCCAACTCCGGCAGATGCCGGCGCAACAGGCCCGCCGCCGCGATGACTTCCTGGGTGGGTACGTCTCCCGCGCAGGCCAGAACGGCGTCCGGCTCCCGGGTCCCGTCCTCCGTACCGGCCCACTTCCACAGGCCCGCGCCACGGGCGCAGTGGGCGCGCGCCTCCTCCATGGTGAGCCAGTCGAAGGTGGGCTGCTTGCCGGCGACGACGACGTTCACGTAGTCGCGGCTGCGCAGCACATGGTCGGCCACGGAGAGCAGGGTGTTGGCGTCCGGCGGCAGGTAGACCCGTACGACTTCGGGGCTCTTGTTGAGTACGTGGTCGACGAAGCCCGGGTCCTGGTGGGAGAAGCCGTTGTGGTCCTGGCGCCAGACATGGGAGGTCAGCAGGTAGTTGAGGGAGGCGACCGGACGGCGCCAGGCCAACTCCCTCGATGTCTTGAGCCACTTGATGTGCTGGTTGACCATCGAGTCCACGATGTGCACGAACGCCTCGTAGCAGGAGAACAGCCCATGACGGCCCGTCAGGAGATAACCCTCCAGCCAGCCCTGGCACAGATGCTCGGAGAGGACTTCCATCACCCGGCCGTCGCGGGCCAGGTGTTCGTCGGTGGGCAGGATCCGTGCCTGCCAGGCCTTGCCGGTGGCCTCGAAGAGCGCTTCCAGCCGGTTGGACGCGGTCTCGTCCGGGCCGACGACCCGGAAGTCCCTGCGGTCGGCGGTGTCGGCCATGATCCTGGCCAGCATCCCGCCGAGGACGCGGGTGGGTTCGTGCAGGGCCACCCCGGGCTTGTCCACCTGCACGGCGAAGTCCTCCAGCGGCGGGATCGGCAGGTCCCGGACCAGAATGCCGCCGTTGGCGTGCGGGGTGGCGCCGAGACGGCGGGTGCCGGCCGGGACGCAGGAGAGGACCTGCGCGGACGGGCGGCCGTCCGGCCCGAAGAGTTCGTCGGGGCGGTACGAGCGCAGCCACGCCTCCAGTTGGGCGAGGTGGGCCTGGTTGTCCCGTACTCCGGAGAGTGGGACCTGGTGGGACCGCCACGTCCCTTCGACGGGCAGCCCGTCGACCTCGCCGGGGCCGGTCCAGCCCTTGGGCGTGCGCAGCACGATCATGGGCCAGGCGGCCCGCTCGTCGGCGGCTCCGTCCCGGGCGTCCCGCTGGATCTCGGAGATGCGGTCCGCCGCGCGGTCGAGGGCCGCTGCCATGTCGCGGTGGACCTGACGCGGGTCGCTGCCCGTGACGTACAGCGGCTCGTGGCCGTATCCGCGCAGCAGGGCGTCCAGTTCCTCGTCGGGGATGCGGGCGAGGACGGTGGGGTTGGCGATCTTGTAGCCGTTGAGGTGCAGGATCGGCAGGACGGCGCCGTCGTGGACCGGGTCCAGGAACTTGTTGGCGTGCCAGGACCCGGCCAGCGGCCCGGTCTCGGCCTCGCCGTCGCCGATCACGCAGGCGACGAGCAGGTCGGGGTTGTCGAGCGCGGCGCCGTAGGCGTGGGCGAGGGAGTAGCCGAGTTCGCCGCCCTCGTGGATGGAGCCGGGTGTCTCGGGGGCGACATGGCTCGGGACACCGCCGGGGAAGGAGAACTGCCGGAAGAGCCGGTCCATGCCGGCCGCGTCCCGGCTCACGTCGGGATACGTCTCGGCGTACGTCCCCTCCAGCCAGGAGTTGGCCAGCACGGCCGGTCCGCCGTGTCCGGGACCCCAGATGCAGAGCGTGGACTGATCCCGGTTCTTGATGAGCCGGTTGAGATGGGTGTGGACGAGGTTGAGTCCCGGGGAAGTGCCCCAGTGGCCCAGCAGCCGGGGCTTGATGTGCTCGGGCCGCAGGGGCTCGGTGAGGAGCGCGTTGCCCATCAGATAGATCTGACCGACGGCGAGATAGTTCGCCGCACGCCAGTGGGCGTCGAGAGCGGTCACTTCCTCCTCGGTCAGCACGGTGTCACTGTCACGCTTCGTCTTCGTCTTCGTCTTCGTCTTCGTTTTCGTCTTCGCCTGTGCCTGCGCCTGTGCCTTCGCCTGCCGCATGGGTTTCTCCGTCACGTCGTCACTGCCGCTGCTCGGTCCGGTTACCCCCGTTCACCGTCGCACAGTCGAGGCGGGGTGACGGGGGAGGCTGACCGGGCAGATCGAGGGACGTTCGGCCCTCCCCCGCCCCCCTCCCCCCTCATCCCTGCGGGAGCGGTGAGGGGTTGAGGCGGGCGAAGCCCTCCTGGCGTTCGTACGGGAAGTAGGGATACGGCGCCACCTTCGCGCTCGCCGCGTCGAGCCGGGCCACCTGTTCGGGCGCCAGTTCCCACCCCACGGCGCCGATGTTCTGGCGCAGCTGCTCCTCGTTGCGGGCGCCGATGATGACGGAGGACACGGTGGGGCGCCGCAGCAGCCAGTTGATGGCCACCTGGGGAATGGTCCTGCCGGTCTCCGCCGCGATCTCGTCCAGCGCGTCGACCACACGGAAGAGATGGTCGTCGTCCACGGGCGGCCCGAAGTCGGCGGTCCGGTGCAGCCGGCTGCCCTCGGGCAGCGGCCGGCCACGGCGCACCTTGCCGGTGAGCCGCCCCCACCCCAGCGGACTCCAGACCATCGCGCCGACGCCCTGGTCGAGGCCGAGGGGCAGCAGTTCCCACTCGTAGTCGCGGCCGGTGAGCGAGTAGTAGACCTGGTGCGCCACATAGCGCGGGTAGCCGTGCCGCTCGGCGGCGGCCAGCGACTTCATCAGCTGCCAGCCGGAGAAGTTGGAGACGCCGACGTAGCGGACCTTCCCGGACCGAACGAGCTGGTCGAGCGTGGACAGCACCTCTTCGACCGGTGTCCCGGCGTCGAACGCGTGCAGCTGGAAGAGGTCGATGTGGTCGGTGCCGAGCCGGCGCAGCGCGTCCTCCGTCGCCCGGATCAGGCGCGAGCGCGAGGAGCCGGCGTCGCCCGGCCCGTCGCCCATCGGCAGGCTCGTCTTGGTCGACAGCAACACCTCGTCGCGGCGCCCCTTGATCGCCCGGCCGAGGACTTCCTCGGACGCGCCCGCCGAGTACACGTCCGCCGTGTCGAACATCGAGATGCCCGCTTCCAGGCAGATGTCCACGAGTCGGCGCGCCTCCTGCGCGTCGGTGTCGCCCCAGGCGCCGAAGAGCGGCCCCCGGCCGCCGAACGTGCCCGCCCCGAAGCTGAGAGCCGGGACCTTGAGCCCGGACGCGCCCAACTGCCTGTACTCCATGATCGACCCCTCCACGAGACCTTGCGACCTTGAGGTCCTGAGACCCGATTCGCCCTAACGGGACGCCCGTCCCTTTAGGATGGCCCCAACGTAACAGAGATGGACGACTAATGAAACTGGAGTCCCGTTATGACTTCTGAGGGGTCTGCGCTGCCCGAGGAGAACGATGACGCCTGTGGCGATCCCGGGACCGTCCGCCCCGGAGGCCGTACAGCGAGAGTGCGCGCCGCGGTGCTCCGCGCCGCCGGGGACCTCCTCGCCGAGCACGGCTTCGCCCACCTCGACCTCGCCGATGTCGCACGCCGCGCGGACGTCGGCAAGTCGACCGTCTACCGGCGCTGGGGGACGGTCGCCGGCCTCGTCGCGAACCTGCTGACGGACATGGCGGAGCAGTCGCTGCCGCGTACCGAGACCGGTTCGCTGCTCGGCGACCTGCGGGCCAACGCCGAACTCGTACGCCGCACGCTGGCCGACCCACGCCAAGGCGCCCTGTTCAAGGCGGTGATCGCGGCGGCCACGACGGACGCGAGGACGGCCGAGGCCCTGCACCGCTTCTACGAGATCAGGGTCGCCGAGTGGGCGCCGTGCGCCGAAGAGGCCGTGCGGCGGGGCGAGTTGCCGGAGGGCACCGACCCGTACGAGGTGATCCGCGCGGTCTCGGCCCCGCTCTACTACCGCCTGCTGACCAGCGACGCGCCCCTCGACGAGGCGGCGGGGGTACGTGCGGCGGAAGCGGCCGCGGCGGCGGCGAAGGCGGGTGTCTACGCGTAGGTCCTGTCCGGCGGGTCTTCGGGGCCCCGGAGAAACGCGACGGCGCGGGCGGGGGAAGGGAGCGGGGTTACCTGGGGCGCGGTAATCGGAGACCGGACGGGCGACGGCGGACGCAAGCTCGTCGTGTCCGGCCGCGTGGTCGGAGACACCTCAACTCGATCTCGTACGACGGGAGTCCCCATGTCCGGAACGACCACCGGCCCCACCTCCATCCCCACACCCGAGCCCGAGCCCGAGCCCACGCCCGTGCCCACGCCGGTGCCCACCTTGAAGGGCCTGACCGGCGAACTCACCGCGCTGCGGCCCCGCATGGAGGAGGTCAGCCTCGCCATCCACGCGCGGCCGGAGCTGAAGTTCGCCGAGTTCCACGCCCTGGAGGTGCTGACCGACTGGCTCACGGAGGCGGGCTTCGCGGTCGAGACGGGGGTGGGCGGGGTCGACACCGCGTTCGTGGCGGTGCACGAGGGAAGCCGACCCGGTCCTTACGTCGCCGTGCTCGCCGAGTACGACGCGCTGCCCGGCGTCGGGCACGGCTGCGGCCACAACCTCATCGCGGCCGGCGGCGCGGCCGCCGCCATCGCCGCCGTACGCGCGCTGCCCGACCACGCCGGCACGATCGCCGTCATCGGCACGCCCGGCGAGGAGATGGGCGGCGCGGGCAAGGTCCTGCTGGCCGACGCCGGGGTCTTCGACGGGGTGGACGCGGCGGTGATGTTCCACCCGGCCGACCGTTCGGCGACCACGCAGCACGCGCTGGCCGCCGCGCATCTGCGGGCCGACTTCACCGGCGTCAGCGCACATGCCTCGAAGACCCCGTGGGAGGGGCGCAGCGCGGTGGCCGCCGCCCAGCTCTTCCTCAACGCACTCGATTCGATGCGGCAGTTCATGCCGCCGACCGCCCGGCTGCACGGGATCGTCTCCGACGGCGGCCAGGCCCCGAACGTGGTCCCCGCTCGGGCGGCGGTGGACTTCTACGTACGGGACATCACGACGGCCGCCACCGAGGCACTCGTCGAGAGGGTCCGCGCGGCGGCGCGGGGCGCGGCGCTCGCCACCGGGACGGAAGCGGCGGTCACGGAGACCGGCGCGCTGTACGCGGAGCGCCGTAACAACGAGGTGATCGCGGCCCGATTCGGCGCCACGGTGCGGGCGTTGGGCGTGGGCATCGCCCCCGGCGCGCCGCACGAACCGGCCGGCTCGTCGGACATCGGCAACCTCTCCCAACTGCTGCCCGTCATCCACCCGTACGTCCAGACCGCCGAGTTCGGTACGCCCAGCCACTCCGACGCCATGCGGGACGCGGCGGCGACCGCCTTCGCGCACGACCGCACCCAGGTCGCGGCGACGGGGCTGGCCCGGGTCGTGACGGATCTGGTCTCGGATCCGGAGTTCCTGGCGGCGGCGCGGGCGGAGTTCGACGCGGCGCAGGCGGGAGAGGGGGAGGAAGCGGCGGACGACGAAGAGATCCTGGAGGTCATAGGGGCCTACGGTCACCCGGGCGACGCTCGTACAATCCGGCCATGTCGGTCGTAGTCGTACTGGAGGGGGCGGGGGCGGCCCGCTTCACCGTCGCGGTGTCGCCCCTCGCCGAGCTGGCCGCCAGCCTGCACGTGCTGACCGGGCACGGCCACCACGCGGAACACGCGCCCTGGGCCCGGGAGGTGGCGGGCTCCGCGCCGGCCGCCTTCCGGGCCGGGCTGCGGCGCTTCTCACCGCTGTGGACGGCGCTGCGGTGGCGGGGGTTCTACACGGGGCTGGAGAGGACGGAGGGTTCGGCGGGACCCGTGGGATCGGTTGGGTTGGTTGGGTCGGTTGGGTCGCCGAGGTCGGGGGCCGGGAGCGGGACTGCGACTGGGCGACGGTCGACACCGTTATCCGCCCCGCCCATACCCTCCCCGGGCTCCGCTCTGTCCCCGTTGTCGCGCCTGCCCGTCGACCGCTTCGCCGAGCTCACCGCGTACTCCTGCGCCAGCGGCTACCTCGGCTACGCCTTCGACCGCGTCCTCCACAACCCCGCCCAGGCCGCCGCGCTGCACCACGCGGCCTCCGGCCTCCCCGAACCGCACCTCGAACTCGCCGAGGCCCTGCTGCGCGACCCGGAGGCCCTGCGCGCCGATGTGCTCGCCTTCCTCGACCTGTGCCGCCCCGTCTTCTTCGGCGCCCTGTGGGCCGAGACCGAACCTCTCCTGGCCCGCGCCGCGCACCGCGTACGGCAGCGGCTCGCGGACGACGGCCCGGCGGCGGCGCTGGCCGCGCTCAGCCCGTCCAGCGTCCGGCTCGCCGACCCGCCGCGCGTCATCTTCGACAAGGTGCACCACGCGGTGATCTCCCCGGCCCGTACGCCGGTGCTGCTGATCCCCACCCGTTACGGCGCCCCGCATCTGGTGGTGAAGAACGAACCGCGTCTGCCGCCCGTCGTGCACTTCCCGGTCGACGCCCCGGTGGTGGGCGTGACGCTGGCCCGCAGCCGCATGCTCGCGCTGACCGATCCGAGCCGGGTACGGCTGTGCCGGCTGATCGCCCGCCAGTCGATGACCACGGCGGACCTGGCGGACCGGCTGTCGATGACGCGCCCCCAGGTCTCACGCCATCTGCGCGCGCTGCGCGACCTGGGACTCGTACGGACGGAACGCAACGGCCGCTACGTGCACTACGGCCTCGACCTCGGCGCGGTCGACCGCATCGGCAGGGACGTCGCGACGGCGCTGCAGTACTAGGACGGGTCCGACCCGACGGGGACGTGGGGGGCGGGCCCGACGCGACCTGGGGGAACGGCGATCTGTACGGTCTCTCCTGAGGCGGCGGCGATCGGGCGTGGACAACCGAGCGTCACAGCGGGCGTCAACAGGAGGTACGTGTCGTGATCGGCATCTCGGACATCGAAGCGGCGGCGCGACTGATCGCCGGACATGTCGTGCGTACGCCGACGGTCGAGAGCCCCGGACTGTCGGCGCTGCTCGGGGTCCCGGTCACCGCGAAGCTGGAGTTGCTGCAGCGCACGGGCTCCTTCAAGGCGCGCGGCGCGACGGCGAAGCTCCTGTCGCTGGACGACGCCGATCGCGCGGCCGGGGTGGTGGCGGTGAGCGGCGGCAACCACGCCATCTCCGTCGCGGTCATGGCCGAGGTGCTGGGCGTGAAAGCCACCGTCGTCATGGCGAAGTCCGCGCCCGCGCGCGCCGTGGAGATCGCGGAGGCGGCCGGCGCGACGGTGCGGCTGACCGACACGATGGACGACGCGTTCGCGCTCATGGCCCAGCTCCAGGCCGAGGGACTGACCATGGTCCACCCCTTCGACGACCCGGTCGTCGTCGCGGGACAAGGCACGGTCGGCCTCGAACTCGCCGACGACGCCCCCGGCGAGATCACGGATGTGCTCGTCTCCATCGGCGGCGGCGCACTGATCTCCGGCGTCGCGGCGGCTCTGCACGCGCGTCTGCCCGGCGTACGGGTCTGGGGTGTCGAGACCGAAGGCGCACAGGCCATGTCCGAGGCACTGGCCGCCGGGGCGCCGCAGCCGGTGCGGCTGTCGTCGATCGTCACCACCCTCAGCGCGCCCACGGTCTCGCGGCTCACCTACGACCATGTGACCGAGCTGGTCAGCGACGTACTCGTGGTCTCGGACGCCGAGGCCGTCCAGGGCACGCTCGATCTCGCGAACCACGCGAAGGTCTGGGCCGAACCGGCCGCCGGCTGTCTCGTCCCGGCGGCCCGCCGCGTACTGGAACGCGTAGGCGGCGAGGCGCGCCTCGGCCTGGTGCTGTGCGGCGGCAACGCGACCACGACGGACGTCATCTCCTGGGCGGAGCGCTTCAACCTCCGCTGAGAACCCTGCCCGCGCCCCCGGCGACTCCGTCGTCGGGGGTTCTTTGCGTATCCGTATGTCGGGCGACCCGGATAGGCGGCGGGCACGGGCGCACGTACTTTGCTCGCGATCCCCCCATGTACGGGGCCCGCCCCACGGGCCCGAGTCTCGCGGCGTCGTCCACGACGGGTCGTACCGGCGTGAATGTGCGCCACTCCCCCCACAAGGAGATATGTCATGCTCTCGTCAATCCGAAGAATCGCTGGGGCATCGGCCGTAGCGGCCGCCCTTCTCTTCGCGCTCCCCACGTCGGCCAACGCCGTCGAGAACACTGACACCGCCCGTCCCGCCGCCGTGACGCAGGCCGCCCAAGCTTCCGTCGCCGACCCCACCCCCTCCTCGCCGCGCTTCGAGACCGGTGACGCCGGCAACCTGTCGGACCTCCCGACGGTGAACGCCAACAAGCGCGACGTCCGCGTACCGGCGTGGAGCTACCACATCACCTCGTCCTGCAGCGGTCGCGAAGGCGCGATACGCCAGGGCGCCAACTACTGGGGCGCCGGGACCGAGACCGCCTCCAGCGGAACGCCTGTCTCCTGTGTCGGCGGCTACGTACAGGGCTGCGGCGCCGGCAACGTCGTGGGCTGCAACTGGGGCGCGGGCCAGCGCATCGAACTGTCCACCATGGTCGGCGACTTCGCTCTGCTCGCCGCCCACGAGTTCGGCCACAACTGGTACGGCCACTCCGGCACCGGCTGCGCGAGCTGGGCGAGCCAGGCCGATGTGATGCGCACGACCATGTGCAGCTGATGTCCCGTCATTCGAACTGACCGGCACTCGCCGGTGGGGCGGGCCGACCACGTACGACGGTCGGCCCGCCCCTTCTGTTCGCCTCTCCTGTTCGCCTCTCCTGTTCGCCCCTTCTGCTCGCCCCTTGGTCCCGCTCTACGCGCCACCGCCGTCGTTGCCCCCATCGTCGCCGTACGCCGGGCGGACCCGCGCCACCTCCTCCGCCAGACCTTGCCGGCTGGCGATGCCGAGCTTGCGCATCGCCCGCGCCACGTGCTGTTCCACCGTGCGCGGCGACAGATACAGCGTCGCCGCTATCTCGCGGTTCGTGAGCCCGGTGGCCGCCAGTTCCGCCACCTCCCCCTCGCGCGGGGACATCCGCTCCGCGTACGCCGGCCGGCCCGGCGGCCGCCGTTGCGCGGCGGGGCGGTAGGCGCGCAGCGTCGCCCGTACGCGCGCGGCGTCCCAGACCGCGCCGAGGTCGGTCAACTCCTGCACGCAGCGGGTGAGTTCACCGACGGCCTCCTCCACCTCGCCACCGCCCCCACCGCCTCCACCCCCGTCGCCGCCGCCGTCGCCGTCGCCACCGAGCAGGAGCGCGCAACGGCCCGCGCCCTCGCTCATGAGCGCGCGGGCGTACGGATGCGGCAGCCCGGCGTACGCCGCGCCCGACTGCTGGAAACGCGCCCGCGCCTCCGCCAACTCGCCGTCCGCCTCCGCCAGCACGGCCCGGCACCAGAGCAGGGCCGCGGTCGCCGACGGGGCGTCACGCCCGGCCAGACCGGCCGCGAACTCGGCCACCACCCGCTGCGCCGACTCGCGCTGTCCGGCGCGAGTATGGGCCTCGACCACCCAGGGAGCCAGTTCGGCGCCCCAGACCCAGACCCCCTTCCTGCCGAGCCACGCCCAGGCCGACGTGGCGGCTTCGGCGGCGGACTCCACGTCCTGCCGGGCCAGCAGGAGCCGGATGTGGGCGCCGGCCGCCGTGGCCGCCACCGGGGCCTCGCAGGTCTCGTACGCGCGGTAGGTCTGGTAGTTCTGATAGGTCTGGTACGCGTCGTCGGGCGTGGTCATGGTCGTGGTCTCGGCCCCCGTCCCGGCCCCGGCCCCGGCCCCTGTGCCGTTGCCGCACGGCGCGCGGGGCGACGGCGGGTCGCCCCGGGGGAGCCAGTCCCGCACCGCGGCCCAGTCCCCCTTCGCCAGCGCCAACAGGGCCAGCACCACGCGGGCGTCGCTCGCGCTGCCGTCCTCGGCGACCAGGCCCGTACACCGTTCGGCCAGGCCCTCCCAGCGGCCGGTCAGCCAGTCACGGAACAGGGCCGTCCCACGTCCGACCCGCTCCAGGAACGGTGCGCCGCTGCGCGCCGCCAGTTCGATGCCCTCCGTCAGCAGTTCGTCCGCGCGCCGGTAGTGGCCCAGATACACCGCGCCGTTCGCCGTGTTGCACAGGCCCCGCGCCACCTGCTGGCGGCTGGCCCGGTCCGCGCTGTCACGGGGCAGCCGCGCGATCAGCCGCCAGGCTTCCAGGTCGCCGGTGTTCATCAGTACGGTCGCCCGGCAGGCGCCGGTCGCCGTGCGTGCCGCGCGGTCCCCCGACGCGTCGGCCGCCGCCTCCGCGCGCTCCAGCCAGGTCACGTTCTCGGCCAGGGAGGCGCCGGGGAAGAACGGGTTCGCCAGCGCCGCCATCGCCCGCGCGGCGAGCGCGGGCCGCTCGGCCTCGGCCAACTCGTGCGCCGCCCGGCGCAGTTCCGTACGCCCCTCCTCGAAGCGTCTCTTACGGTTGTGCAGGAGCAGGCCCAGTTCGAGCCGTATCTCGCCCCGGTCGGCGGCGGGCAGCGCCGGGTCCTCGACGATCCCGCGCAGGACGCGGGCCGTCCCCTCCGAGCGGCAGCCGAACACGGCGCCACGGGCGAGCGTGAGCGCCAACCGCCCCCGCTTGTCCGGCGGGAGGCCGCCCACGTCCAACGCCTCTTCCAGCAGCGTGACCGCCGCCTCGTCGTCGTTCGCCACGTGCTCCGCGGCCCGCAGCCAGTCCTCCGTGCGACCGCCGCCGCGCCAGTGGCGTGCGACACGCGCCCACGGCACCGGCTCGTACGCGGCGAGCATCGCCGCCGCCCGGTGGTGCAGCCGCTCCCGCACCGGGCCCGGCAACTCCGCGTAGAGCGCCGACGCCGCCAGCGGCACCGCGAACCCGTACCGCCCCTCGCTCGTCTCCCGCAGGGCCGATCCCTCCAGCGCCGCGATCAGCGCCGTACGGCCCTCGTCCCCGCGAAAGCCCGCGACCGCCGCCAGGTCCTCTGCCCCCGCGGGCTCGTCCAGCACCGCCGCCGCCCAGACGATCGGGCGGTACGCCTCCGGCAGCGCGGCGGTCCGGTCCAGCACCAGCTCCGCCAGCCGGACGGGCACCCCGGCCTCGTCCACGTCCCGCGCGGAGAAACACTCCCGCCCGGTCCGCTCCACGCCACGGACACCATCCCGGTCCCGGTCCGGGTCCCGGTCGGCGGCGGTGTCCCGCAGCATCCGCAACAGATCCACGACGACCTGCGGCACCCCACCGGAACGCTGCCGCAGCCGCCCCACGAACTCCTGCGGACACCTCCGCGCCCCCAGCAACTCCCCCGCCACACACCGCACACGCCCCTCGTCCATCGGCTCCAGCCGCCACCGCACGACCGACAGCCGCGCCGGATAGTCCACCGCCCGGCCCAACGGCAGCCCGGAGCGCGGCAGTTGCTCGGGCCGGTAGGTCAGCACCGCGGCGAAGGGCGCGGGCGGCTCCCTCAGCAGACCGCGCAGCAGAGCCAGACAGTCGTCGTCGGCGTGGTGGAGATCCTCGGCGACAAGGAGGGCGGGGCGGGCGGAGGCCAGCAGCGCCTCCAGCGCCCGGTGCGGTGCGAGCCGCGGGTCCGGGCCGAGCGGATCGGCGACGACGAAGCCGCCCGAGGCCTGGAAGGTCACCACCAGCCGCGCCACCGCGCGCGCCTGTGGCAACTCCAGCAGCCGGTGCACCAGTCTGCTCTTCCCCATACCGGCGTCGCCCTCGACCAACACCAACGTCGGCTCCTGCCCGGCCCCGGACAGCGCGGACACCACTCCTCGCTCCCACGCCTGTTCCCGCACGAGAGGCCACTCCTCACGGTCGTCACGCACTGCTCGCCCTACCGGCCGTCCACGGCCGGAGCCGCAGGCCACCGCCCTCCGGTCCTCGCTGCCTATCACGCGTCGACATGTACAGAACAGCCACCACCCGGCCAGCTCCCCTCTTCTCGCCCCCGCGTTCCGAGGTCGAACTGGCACCCGCCACAGCCGGCCAACGGTGGGGCACCCGGCCGCAAGGCGCAGATGTGCGCGAATTCGTGGAACTCGTACGAGGGAATCCCGTTCCACTTTCTGCCCAAGACCCGTCCCCAGATGATTTCGTGGCGAATTCTGGTCGTTGGTAGGAGCAGTGAAGCGGAAATGCTCCTGCTCGCTCGCGTCCGGATCCGGTGTGCCGCCGCTGCGGGACCTGCAGGGGCACTTGCCGGACGGCGAGAGACCCCCACCTCAGTCCTTGGAGCCACCCTGTGCCTGTGCCCACCGACGCGATCACCAGCTCACGCACCCCCACCGCCGACGTCGCCCTCTCCTTCCCGACCCAGTCCACCGACGGAACGGCCGGCGAGGCCGGGCAGCACGCGGAAATCGTCGAACACGATCTGACCTTCGGCGGGTTCCGCTACACCTGCCGCATCGCCCGCCAGGGCCGGCTCGACACCGAGCCCATCGTGATCCTGGGCGGGTCCTCCCAGGACCGCCATTCATGGCAACGGCACGAGAAGTGGCTCACCCCCCTCAGCTCGGTCATCACCATCGACCTCCCCGGCTATGGGACCGCCGACTTCCTGCCCGCGAAGTACGGCGTCGACTTCCTCGCCGCGGCCGTACGCCACGTCGTCCAGGAACTCCGCATTCCCCGCGTCAACCTGGTGGCCGCCTGCTACGGCGGAGCCATCGGCGTACGGTTCGCCCAGCACTACCCTCACCTCCTCGCACGGATGATGCTCGTCGGGATGACCACCGTCATTCCGGCCGACTACGCGGTGGCCATGGAGCGTTGGGACGGCATGATCCGACGCGGTGAGACGGAGCCCATCGCCCGTGAGCTCGCCGACCGCTTCATGTCGCCTCCCGGCACCGGCCACGTACGCAAGAAGGCCGCCGTCGCCCGCCTCGTCTACCAGCAGATCGCGGCGCAGAACCCCGAGCAGCTGCGCATGTCCGCGGAGCACAACTCCCGGCTGATGCGCCACGAGTGGTACCGCCCCGAACCGACCCCCGCCGTCCCCAGCCTGGTCGTCACCGGTGAGCACGACACCCTGACCACACCCGCCATGGGCCGCACGATGGCCGCGTGTCTGCCGGCGGCGCGGTTCATGACCATCGAGGAGACGGACCACCTCGCCCCGGTGGAACGCATCGCCGACTTCGCCGACCTGATGGCGCGCTTCTGTACCGACCGCCCGCTGGAAGCGCTGCCCTACGCCGCCGAGCCGGAGGTATTCGGCGCGCCCCTGCCGACGGCCTGACCGGCCCACGGTCCGTCGGCGCGACGTCCCGGCCGCTCCCCGGTCCTCTTCTCCTCCCGCCCATCCCTCACCCCTCCTGTCCGCCGACGCCCGGCACGATCAGGCCCGACTCGTACGCCGCGACCACCGCCTGCGTGCGGTCACGCAGGCCGAGTTTGTTGAGCACGCGGCTGACGTGCGATTTGACCGTCTCCTCGCTGACGAACAGCCGGGCCGCGATCTCCGGGTTGGACAGGCCCTCGGCGATCAGCCGCAGCACCTCCGTCTCGCGCGGGGTGAGCGCGTCGAGCGACGCCGCAGGCGCGGCGGCCGGCTTTCGGCGCAGCCGGGCGAACTCGCCGATGAGACGGCGGGTGATCGTCGGCGCGAGCAGCGCCTCACCCGCGGCGACCACCCGCACGGCGTCGAACAGCCGCTCGGCCGCGACATCCTTGAGCAGGAAGCCGCTGGCCCCCGCGCCAAGGGCGTCGTAGACATGCTCGTCCAGGTCGAAGGTGGTCAGGATGATGATGCGCGGACCGTCGCCGTCCCCCGCCGCCGAGCAGATCCGTTCGGTCGCCTCGATGCCGTCCATGACCGGCATCCTGACGTCCATGAGCACGACGTCGGGTCGCTGCTCGCGGCAGACCCGCACCCCCTCGGCGCCGTCGGAAGCGGTGCCGGACACCGTGAAGTCGTCCTGCGTGGCGAGCAGTCCGGCGAAGCCGGCCCGCACCAGTTCGTGGTCGTCCACGATGACGATGCTCGTGCTCATCGGACGGCCTCCGGCGCCGCGAGGGGCAGCCTCGCCACCACCAGGAAGCCGCCACCGGGTGCCGGCCCGGCGCGCAGCTCGCCGCCGACCGCGGCGACCCGCTCACGCATGCCCAACAGCCCGTGCCCCGGGGTCCGGTCTCCCGATCCCGGCGGTGGTCCCGGGCCGTTGTCCCTGATCCGCACCTCAAGCACCTCCCGGTGGTAACGCAGTTCGACATCGACGGCCGCCCCCGGAGCGTGCCGGCGGGCGTTGGTGAGGGCTTCCTGGACTATGCGGTACGACGTGAGCTCGATGCCCGGGTCGAGCGGCGCCACCGGCCCGCTGACGATCAGCCGCGTGGCGGCGCCGGTCGCCTCACGCGCCTCGTCCAGCAGCTCGTTGAGCTGGGTGAGCCCCGGCTGCGGCCGACGGGTGACGGGCGGGGTGCCCGCGTCCTCGCGGAGCACGCCGAGCAGCCGCCGCATCTCCGTCAGCGCGGCGCGAGCCGTGTCACCTATGTCCCGCAGCCGCTTGGCCCCGGCCTCGGGCATGCCGGGCGTGGTCAGCCGGGCCGTCTCCGCCTGCACGGAGATCATCGAGATGTGGTGCGCGACGACGTCGTGCAATTCGCGTGCGATGCGCGCCCGTTCACCCCGCGCCACATGCTCGTGGAGCGTGTCGGCGACAGCCCGCTCGGTCGCGTCACGCGCCACCTCCTCGGCGCGCGCACGACGACCTGTGCCGTCCGCGACCGCCGCCGCCGCGAGCACGGCCGTCACCACCCCGTACACCCGTATCCCATTGATCTGCGGGCCCGCGAGGGCCGTCGCGACATACGGGAGCACCAGCAGCACGGCGAGCCGGCGGGAGCCGCGGCGGGCGAGCCAGTGCAGGGCGAGCAACTGCGCGACGAGCCCGCCGACGGTCAACAGGTGGAAACTCACGAGCGACACGACACCCGCGGCCGTGAGGCCGACGGTGGCGGTGGTGGCCAGTGGCGTGCGCAGCAGCCCGGCCGGAGTCGTGGTGCTGATCGCGAGCGTGAGCGCGAACGAGAGATCGGTGTCGATACTTCCCCCGCGCACCGCGGTCTCCCCGCACGCGAGCAGCGCGAGCCCCGCCCCGGTCGCCACCTGTCGGTCGGGCGACTCGGCGATCCTCTTCGCCACGCGCTTGATTTCTTGCCTCACGTCCACCATTGTCCCGGCGCCAGGGCCCGTTGGCGTCCCCCTGACCAGCCCTCTTCGCATCCCCCACGCGAGCGATACCGATGGCGGTTCCTCCCCCGTGCCAGGGGTGCCGAAGTGCGCTCTGCCGCGTGACGACCCGGGGCACCCCCGCTCCCTAGCCTTTCGAGCATGCAGGCAACCATCGAAGTTCAGGAGCTGCGCAAGCAGTTCGGGCAGACCGTCGCGGTCGACGGTCTGTCCTTCACCGTGCGACCGGGTCAGGTCACCGGATTCGTCGGGCCCAACGGCGCGGGAAAGTCCACGACCATGCGTATGCTCCTGGGCCTCGACGCGCCGGATTCCGGGCAGGCGTTGATCGGCGGGCGGCGGTACGGGACGCTGCGCCGGCCACTGACCGAGGTGGGGGCGCTGCTGGACGCGGCGGCCGTGCACCCGAGTCGGCGCGGCCGGGACCATCTGCTGTGGCTCGCGCACTCGCACGGATTCCCGGCCTCGCGCGTCGACGAGCTGCTGGAGCGCGTCGGCCTCGCGTCGGCGGGCCGGCGCCGGGCGGGGGGTTACTCACTGGGCATGCGGCAGCGGCTGGGGATAGCGGCCGCGCTGCTCGGCGATCCACCGGTGCTGCTGCTGGACGAGCCGGTCAACGGCCTTGATCCGGAAGGAATCCGATGGATCCGTGGCTTTCTGCGCGGGCTGGCGCGCGAGGGACGCGCGGTGCTGGTCTCCAGCCATCTGATGAGCGAGCTGGAGGACTCCGCCGATCATCTCGTCGTCGTCGGGCGGGGCCGGCTCATCGCCGACACCTCCGTCGCCGAGCTGCTGGCGGCCGCTTCGGGCGACCAGGTCGCGTTGCGTACGACCGCGCGTACGGAGGCAATGGGGCTGCTGGCCCGTGAGGGGGCGACGGTCGCGGCGGACGGGCCCCGGTCGCTCACCGTCACCGGCATGCCGACGGAGCGGATCGTCGCGCTGCTGACCGCGGGCGAGGTGCCATTCTCGGAGATCGGCGCCCACCGGGCGACGCTTGAGGAGGCGTATATGGAACTGACGCGTGACGCGGCCGAGTTCCGCACGGTCGAGGCCCACACGGACACGGCCGCGGTGAACGAGGCGGAGGGGACGCGCTCATGACCACGCCCACCGTCACGCCCTACCGCTCCGAACTCCCGCCCGCGCGCGCCGGGTTCCCGCAACTGCTGCACGCCGAGTGGACCAAGCTGCGTACCGTCCGCCGGTGGGGCTTCACCCTGCTCGCCGCCGTGGTGATCACGGTGCTGGTCTCGCTGCTCTCCGCCTTCAGCGGCGGCAGCGACGTCGGCGGAGACCGCCCCCCACCGCCGGTGGGACCGGACGGTGGCGTTGTCTCCGACGGCTTTCCCTTCGTCCACCAGCCGCTGACCGGCGACGGCAGCATCACCGCCCGGGTGTCCCCGCTCAGCGGCCGGGAAGGACGCGCGGCCGAGCCGTGGGCCAAGGCCGGAGTGGTGATCAAGGAGAGTACGAAACCTGGATCGCCCTACGTGGCCGCCATGATCACACGGGGGCACGGGGTCCGGCTCCAGTCCAACTTCATCCACGACACCGCCGGTGGCACCGTCTCCCATGACCGGCCGCACTGGGTGCGGCTGACCCGCTCGGGCGACGAGTTCACCGCGTACGAGTCGGCCGACGGCTCGACGTGGACGAAGGTCGGCACGGCGCGGCTCGCCGGACTGCCGGAGACCGCCCAGGCAGGTCTCTTCGTGGCCACACCCGGAGAGACCATGGTGCAGAGGCAGTTCGGCTCCACCTCGGTCGGAGGACGACCCGCACGGGTCACCGCGGCCTTCGACCGTGTCTCGGTGGACGGCGGAAACGGCACCTGGCGTCAGGACAACATCGGTGCGGCCGTCGGTGGGAACGGAGACCCCAAGGGGACGCCGGACAGTTCGACGGAGAAGTCCGGCACCTGGACGCTGACGGGCTCCGGCGACGTCGCGCCCCACACGCCGGAGGTCGACATCACCCAGCAGTCCCTCACCGGGGCGCAGATAGGGCTGATTCCGCTGGTGGCGCTGAGCGTGCTGTTCATCACCGCCGAATACCGGCGCGGCATGATCCTCACGACGCTGACGGCCAGTCCGCGCCGGGGCAGGGTGCTCGCCGCCAAGGCCGTCGTCCTGGCCGGAGCCGCCTTCCTGGCCGGACTTGTCGCCGCCGTGGTCTCCTTCCTGCTCAGCGAGCCCGAGTTGCGCGACCGGATGCCCAATCCCGTCTTCTATCCCGATGTGGCCCTCACCGACGGACCTGTGCTGCGCGCCGTCGTCGGCACCGCCGTACTGCTGGCGGCCGTCGCCGTGCTGGCCCTGGCCGTGGGCGCGCTCCTGCGGAACACGGCCGCGGCCGTCACGTTGATCGTGGTCGCGCTCGTCCTGCCGGTCGTCCTTCTCTCCGGACTGCCCATCGGCACGGCGCACTGGGTGATGAAGCTGACCCCTCTCGCCGGCTTCGCGGTGCAGCGGACGCTGCCGGAGTACGAACACGTGGACACCGTCTGCCTGCCCGAGGAGGGCTGCTATCCGCAAGCCCCGTGGGCAGGACTCTCGGTGCTGTGCGCCTGGGCGGTCGTGCTGCTGGGACTCGCGGTCTGGCGGCTGCGCCGGAGGGACGCGTGATGGGGGCACTGCACGCGGAATGGACGAAGCTGCGCACGGTGCCGAGCACTTGGTGGCTGCTGCTCGCCGTGGTGGCGCTGACGGTGGCGCTGGGGGCGGCGGCCACCGGGACGGTGTCGACGGACCAGTGTCCGTCGCCGGACGAGTGCCACGAGGACACCGTCAAGCTCAGCCTCACCGGCATCTGGCTCGGCCAAGCGGCGGTGGCCGCGTTCGGGGTGCTGGCGATGAGCAGTGAGTACGGGGCCGGGACCATTCACGCCACGCTGACGGCGGTGCCGGGCCGGGCCCGTGTCCTCGCCGCCAAGGCGGCGGTCGTCACGGGTGCCGCACTGGCCGCGGGGACGGTGGCCGTCCTCGGCTCACTGTTCACCGGCCGGCTCATCCTGCCCGGCAACGGCTTCAGCGCGGCGCCGCTCTCCCTCTCCGAGGGACCGGCCCTGCGTGCCGCCGTGGGGACGGTTCTCTACCTCGGCCTGATAGCCCTGCTCTCGCTGGGCGTGGCCGCGCTCGTACGGGACACGGCCGGGGCGATCACGACGGTGCTCGGACTGCTCTACGCGCTGCCCGCCGTGGTCGAGTTGGTGGGTAACGAGGAGTGGCGGGAGCGGATACGGGAGTGGGCCCCCGCCTCGGCGGGGCTGGCCGTTCAGGCGACCAAGAACCTGGACAGCCTGCCCATCGGCCCCTGGTCGGGCCTCGCGGTCCTGGCCGCCTGGGCGGGAGCCGGGCTGCTGGCGGGGGCGGCGGTGTTCAAGCTGCGCGACGCGTGAGCCCGCTGCCCACGCCAGCCGGAGCCATCTGACAGGGGACGGGTGCCAGTCGGCGCCAGGCGGTGCCAGTCGGTGCCGCCGGGAGGATCGGTTCGGGCGTCGGTGGCCGGGATGCCGTGATGGTTGGCACCACCGGATAGAGCGCGGCGACTCCCATCAAGAAGGGACTCTCACCTGCGATAACGATGGAAGACGCGAGACGGCTGAGCCAGAGTGCGGCACGATTGAGCCAGAGAGCCTTGCCATGACGCCAAGATGGTGCCACTATGGCGTTACGGCCGCAGCGGCGTCCGGTGTGACTGACCAGCGGTACACCCCCGGAGCGCGGCCACCCATCCACAGGTGATCGAACTGATGTCCGATGTGACACCAGACCTCGATCCGGCATGCCCCTCTCCGCCACGCCCCTCTCCAACGAAACGAGGACTCATGACCATCCAGCACTCCGCATCGGCGATCACCGCCGTCGGGCTTCGTAAGTCGTATGGCGAGAAGGTTGTTCTTGATGGGGTTGATCTGGAGGTGGGGGAGGGTTCGGTGTTTGCGTTGCTGGGTCCTAATGGTGCGGGGAAGACGACGGTGGTGCAGGTTCTGTCGACGTTGATCGGTTGTGATGGTGGGCGGGTGCGGGTGGGGGGTCATGATCTGGGGCGTGATCCGGAGGGTGTGCGGTCGGTGATCGGGGTGACGGGTCAGTTCTCGGCGGTGGACGGGTTGTTGAGTGGCCGGGAGAATCTGAATCTGATGGGGGATCTGCGGCATCTGGGGCGTGTGGCGGGCCGGGCGCGTACGGAGGAGCTGCTGGAGCGGTTCGATCTGGCCGACGCGGGGGACACGCTGGTGTCGGCGTATTCGGGCGGGATGCGGCGGCGGCTGGATCTGGCGATGACGCTGGTGGGTGACCCTCGTCTGATTTTCCTGGACGAGCCGACGACGGGTCTGGATCCGCGGAGCCGGCGCACGATGTGGGAGATCATCCGGGGGCTGGTCACCGACCAGGGGGTGACGATCTTCCTCACGACCCAGTATCTGGAGGAGGCGGACCAGCTCGCGGACCGGATCGCGGTGCTCGACCACGGGCGCCTGGTCGCGGAGGGCACCCCGGGGGAGCTGAAGCGCCTGGTCCCGGGCGGGCATGTCGAGTTGCGGTTCACCGGCACCACCGGGTTCGAGGCGGCGCTGGGGGTGTTGTCCGGCATGCTGGACGGCCTTCCGCGTGACGACGAGGCGCTGACCCTGCAGGTGCCGAGCGACGGGCGGGTGCGTTCCCTGCGGGCCCTGCTGGACCTGCTGGACGCGCACGGTGTCGAGGCGGAGGAACTGTCGGTCCACACGCCGGATCTGGACGATGTGTTCCTCGCGCTGACCGGGCAGCCCAGGTCCGTCCGTACCGCTCCTGTGACCGGGAAGGCTGTGACCCGATGAGTTCTCTCAACCACACCCTGGCTGATTCGGCGACGATGCTGCGGCGCAATCTGCGGCACATGCTGCGCTATCCGTCGATGACGGTGCTGCTGGCGGGGATGCCGGTGGTGTTCCTGCTGCTGTTCGTGTACGTCTTCGGCGGCGCCATCGGCGCCGGACTCGACCCCACCAACGGGTCGGGCGGCGGGTCGGGTGGTCGCGGGGAGTACATCGTCTACGTGATGCCCGGGATCCTGCTCATGACGGTGGCCGCCGTCGCCCAGGGGACGGCGATCTCGGTCGCGATGGACATGACCGAGGGCATCATCTCCCGCTTCCGTACGATGTCGATCTCCCGCGGCGCCGTCCTGACCGGACACGTCGTCGGGAGTCTCATACAGACCATGATCGCGACGGTGATCGTGGTGGCCGTGGCGCTTGTTGTCGGGTTCAGGACCGACGCGACGCCGGTGGAGTGGCTTGCCGCCCTCGGGATCATCGCGATGATCGCCTTCGCGGTCATCTGGCTGTCGGTCGCTCTCGGCCTGGTCAGCAAGACCGTCGAGAGTGCCAGCAACCTCCCGATGCCGCTGACGCTGCTGCCGTTCCTCGGCAGCGGGTTCGTCCCCACCGACTCCATGCCCACCGGGCTGCGCTGGTTCGCCGAGTACCAGCCCTTCACCCCCGTCATGGAAACCCTCCGCGGACTCCTCACCGGAACCGCCATCGGCAACAACGCCGCCCTCACCGCCGCCTGGAGCACCGGCATCGCCCTCCTCGCCTACCTCTGGGCCCGAAAGCTCTACAACCGCGACCCCGGCCAGAGCTGAGACCACCGAGCGAGTCCGCTCAACTTCTCAACTTCCGTTGAGACGCTGACTGTCAGCGGGAGAGCCGGACGCCACGCCGCCAGACCGCGACGATCTCGCGGGTGGCGGCGATGTCCCTGGTCGGATCCCCCTCGACCAGCACGAGATCGGCGCGCAGGCCGGGGGCGATACGGCCGCGGTCCGAGAGGCCGAAGTGCCGGGCCGTCGTCTCGGTGCACGCGGTCAGGGCCTGGGGCGGAGTGAGTCCGGCCCGCGTGAGCAGTTCCAGTTCGCGGTGCAGGCCGTCGCCGTGGGCGGGGTGGTACGGGTTGGCGTCGGTGCCGGCCAGCAGCGGTACGCCGGCCCGGTGCAGCGCGTTGGCGACGTAGGCGGCGTTGGCGGAGCGGCTGGGGTCGCCGCCGCCGAGAGACTCGATGTACACGAGGGTGCTGACCACAAACACGCCCTGGGTGGCGACCCGATGGACCAGTTCGTCGCTGTCCGGATGGCCAGGGACCTTGTCCGACCAGACGTGGGCCAGACCGTCGACGCCCGCGTCCAGGGCGATCACGGTGTCCCTGGCGGTGGCCACGTGCGCGATGGTCCGTAGGCCGGCGGCGCGGGCCGCCTCGACCAGGGCCTTGGCGAGGTCCCGGCCGATGGTCGGGGTAGGAGGAGGGGTCGGGTTGGACGGGGACGGTGACGCGGATGTGGCTCCGTCGTCGATCACGATCTTCAGGTAGTCACTCCCCTCGGCCAGCCGGGCGGCGACGAACTCCGGGGCCCGCGCGCTGTCTTCGATCGTGTCGAACCGCCCGACCGCGTCGTTGGGTTCGTCCAGTGTGGCCGCCATCGCCGTCATCACCGCTGTCGGATGCCCGCCCGGGGCGGTGGCCAGGACGCCGGCGCTGCGAAGGTCCGCGACGTCGTCCCGCTCGGCCGTCTTCCGCTGACGCGCGAGGTTCGACGGCAGGCAGAACATGTCCAGTTCGGTGGTCACGCCGTACGTCAGCGCTTGCGCGAGGCTCCCGTCGAAGGTGTGGGTGTGGGCGTCGATCAGCCCGGGCAGGAGTGTCCGCCCCGTGCCGTCAATCTCCACGTCCACGCCGTTGGGCTCGGAGTCGGCGATGCGGTCGCCGTCCAGCAGTACGTCGGCACGCGGGAGCGTGCGGCTGCCGTCGAAGACGCGTACGTCATGGATGAGAGTTCGCGGAGGGCGCACGGGGTCACCTCGACCAATCGGTTCGGCTCGGATCATTCACTTCAGTCGGCTGGGATACGGATTCCCAAGTAATTCTCCAGAAGATAGTACTCCAGCTAACTATTTACCAGTCGCTAGAATCTCGGGCCATGAGCGATGACGAGACGGACGCGAGCCTGGTGGACGGTGCCCTGGAGGACTGGCGCCGGGAGCGGCCCGACCTCGACGTGTCCGCCGTGGCGGCCGTCGGTCGACTGGCTTTCGTCGCCGAGAACGTCGTCGGCCCGGTCGGAAACCGCGCGGTTGAGCGCCACGGCATCGGCAAGGGCGAGTTCGATGTGCTCGCGACACTGCGGCGCAGAGGCGCGCCGTACACGCTGAGTCCGTCCGTTCTCTCCGCCGAGCTGATGATGTCGCGCGCGGGAATGACCAAGCGGCTGGACCGACTGGAGAAGGCCGGAATGCTGACGCGCGCCCTGGACGCCGACGACCGGCGCAGCTTCCGGGTCTCCCTCACCGACGAGGGCCGCCGCGTGGTCGACGCGGCGCTCACCGATCTGGTGAGCGCCCTCTCGGCGCTGGTCTCACACCTCACGGACGCGGAGCGCGACGGCCTCGACCGGGCGTTGACGGCGCTGGCGCGTGCGGGCAAGGAGTCGGGAGCCGTGGCGACGACTTCTGATCCCTGAACGCCCTGCCGGTATAGTACGAAGATCGTGCAACTTGGATAAATGGGGGACTCACATGGCGCTGTTCGGCAACGCACACACCATCAATCCGGCCACCGCTCAGCAGGACTACGCGCGCCTGCTGGGGCAGGGCGAACAGGTGCACGCCGCCTACCAGTTGATCCGCGACAGCATCCTCTTCACCGACCGGCGGCTGATCCTCGTCGACAAGCAGGGGATAACCGGCAAGAAGACCGAGTACCACTCCATCCCGTACCGGAGCATCACGCACTTCGCCGTGGAGACGGCCGGCACGTTCGATCTCGACGCGGAGCTGAAGATCTGGCTCTCCGGCGCCTCGGTGCCGATCCAGAAGACCTTCACCAAGGGCGTCGACATCTATGAAGTGCAGGCCATCCTCACGCAGTTCGCGGCCCGGTAGGTAGACCGGTAGTTCAGGGCGCGGGCCGGGGCTCCTTCGGGGTGATCAGCAGCGTGACCGTACGGTTGCGAGGCGCGTTCGCGTCCGTCGCCGGGAAAGGGCCCCGCCGCTGGTCCGCGCTGACCAGCCGGAAGTCCGTCAGCCGCAGGTCGCTGTCCTGCGCCAGATACTGGGCAGCGACCCGGGCGCGGTTCAGCGCGACGACCGAGCCGCCGCTCGGGGCCCCGCCGGGCACGGCGACGGAGTGACCCACCACCGTGGTCTCCACGCCCGTACCCGCCTCGGATTCCAGATCCGCCAGCCTGCGGCCGATCTCCGTCAACGCCTCGGCGCCATCCGGGCCGATCACGGAGTCGTACGGGAACACCCCCGTACTGAACACCAGTTGGACGTCCTCGGCATGCCGCCGGATCTCCACGCCCGGCATCGCCAGCCGCTTCGCGACCTCGTCGAGCGTGCTGTCGCGCTGCTCGGCGTCGGCCGTGACGCCCTCCTCGATCGCCGCCAGCCGCGCCTTGAGTTCGTCCGCGCGACGCGACTCCACCCTCAGCCGTTCCGATCCGGTGTCCGACTCGGCCACCGACTTCGAGGCCCGCCCACCGTCGCCGCCCTCACCGTCGTCGGCGTTCATGAAGAGCCAGCCGCCACCGCCGATCAGCCCGGCTCCCAACAGGGCGGCGGCGACCACCGCGACCCGGCCGGTGTGGACGGCGGGGCGGGCGTGCCGGCGTCCGGCGGCGATCTTCGCGAGGGTACGGCGGCCGGCCGCCGCGTCCGGGTCGTCGGGCGCGAGCGCCTCCACCCGGGACCAGCACGCGTCCGCCTCGGCCAACTCGCCGCGCTGGGCGTGCACCTTGGCGCGCAGGTTGAGGGCGGCCAGCACCGTCGCCCGGTCAGCACCGGACCCCGGGCCGGCCTTGTCAAGGCGGACCCGCCCCGCGTCCGGCCCATCCAGCTCGCCCGACGCGCTCAACTCGCCCAGCTCGTCCAGCAGCCGCGCCGCCAGGTCGAGATCCCCCGCCCGCGCCGCCGAGTGCGCCCGGTTCACGGCCAGTTGGAGGCTCAAGGCCCGCGCGTCCACCGAGTCGTCAGGCCCCCCGGTCGCCCCGGTCGCCTCCGTCACCCCGGTCACCTCCGTCACCTCCGTCACCTCACTCACGCCGCTCATGACCTGCCCAGCCAGACGACCTTCTCCTGCTCATCCTTCGGAAGCAGCCGGTACAAGCGCTGGTTCACCGCGTCCAGGCCCTGCCGGTCGTTCGCCGCGATGGCGCGCTGCCCCTCCTGGATGAGCGGCCCCGCCTGCCCGGACGACCGGAGCATCTCCTGAAGCGTGTAGAAGAGTTTCACCGACCAGTCGGGACTCCGCCGTTCAAGTTCGAACAGCAGCGTCCCCGTCCGGTCGATGAGCCCTCGCACGGCGACCGAGTCCTGCGCGTTGATCGCCTCGTCGGCGCGGCTCCGGATCGCGGCGAGTTCCTGCCGGTCGGCCGTGTCGCCGTGCTGACGCACGAGTTCGTCGGCCTCGGAGAGCGCGGACCGCAGGTCCCGTACGAGACCGGGCAGCCCCACGGCGTCCGCGATGTCGTCCAACTCCGCCTGGAGATCGCGCAGTCGCTCCTCGGCCGTGGCCGCCGCGCCGTTGTCCACGGCCGCCGCCTCCACCTGGTCGCGGGCGGTACTGACGGACCGCTCCTCGTCCAGCTTGGCCAGCCGTCGCTCGGCGTCCGCCGAGCCCGCGTCCGCCACGAATCCGCGCAGCGCCGCCAGCCGTCCCTCCGCCTCGTCCAAGTCGTCGCGCAGCGCCTCGGGGTTCTTGGTACGGATGTTGTCGAGGTCGATCTCGGCCTCGAACTGCGCCTGCACCAGCGGCACATCGGCGATCACCGTCACCATGCTGGACCGGTCGACCTCGACCGTCACCTCGACCTCGCTGCCCGCCGGCAGGTCGATCCGGATGTCACGCGGCCGGATCTCCAGCATTCCCACCGTACGGTTGCGGTCGGCCCGGCTGCGTTCGCCGTGGATGACCGGGATCCGGATCGTCGCGTCGGCGTCGGAGCGGTGCAGGGCCGCCGACGTACGGAACACCTCACGCACCGAGGTCGGCAGGGTGGCGCCCTTGCGCAGCATCGGCGCGAAGACCTGCTCGGCGAGCTGGATGCCGAGCGAGTTCGCGAGCCGTACGCCGCCGAACTCCAGGTCCCGGTGGGTGATCGACAAGGTGTTGGAGGTGAGTTCGCAGCGCGCGCCCGACGGGTCGGTCAGCTCGACGAAGAACTTCGATGTGGTGTGCGGGTCGACGGCAACATCGGTGACGAAGACGCCCTCCGCGTTCACCGAGATGGCGGCGGTACGGAACGGCGGCTGACCCTGCGGGTTGTTCAACGTGACCGTGTAGCCGCCCCAGTTCACCGGCGCCCCCGACCCCGCCGCGGAATCCGCCCCCGCCCCGGCCCCCACCCCGGCCCCCACCCCGGCCCCCGCCGCCGACTCCGACGAGCCGCGCAGGCGACCGCCGACCGTGGGCTGGAGGGTGGTGACACTGGGCTCGTACGACAGCTCGACGGCGAACTGCCCGGCCGGGACCGGCGCCGACTTCGACCGCGGGATCCGGACCGTACTGGCGAAGATCGCCGCACCACGGGCGACGACCGTGGTCGGGTCGAGGCTGACGTCGAGCTCGATCCCGAGGCCGTGGCGCGGGTCGGCCAGCCGTTCGCGCAGGCCGGGCGAGAGCGTGACGCCGCCGACGAGGAGCAGACGGTCGATGTCGTCCGGACCGAGAGCCGCCTCGGCGAGCGCGTCGCGGCACAGGTTGATCGCCCGGACGTAGAACGGCTCGGCGACCGAGTCGAGTTCACCGCGGGTCAGCGTGTGCTCGAAGGTGACCGGGTTGCCGGCACCGTCGTTGAGGTCGACCAGCAGCTCGACCTGGTCGCGCCGCGAGAGATGGATCTTCGCGTCCTCGGCCGCGCGCTTCAGCTTCGCGAAGTTCGCCCGCCACTTCGGGTTGTCCCTGCGCATGTCCGTCAGCCCGAGCTGCGAGACCGCCGCGGGCACCAGCAGCCGCTCGATCAGAGCCCAGTCGATCAGCTTGCCGCCGAGGTACGGGTCCCCCGCGTGGTTGAGCACCCGCAGGTCACCGTCGCGCTTGCTCACCAGCGCGGCGTCGAAGGTACCGCCGCCGAAGTCGAACACCATCCAGTACGCGCGGTCGGTGGCGTCCTGGAAGCCGTACGCGAAGGCCGCCGCCGTCGGCTCCTGCACCAGCGGGCAGGCGGCGGTGAAGCCGGCGAGCTTCGCGGCCTCGATGGTGGCCTTGTTCTGATTCAGCGCGAAGGCCGCGGGGACGGTGATCACCGCCGATTCGGGCGCGGAACCGCAGTGGTGTGTGGCGTCCGCGCGGAGCGACTTGAGCACTTCGGCGGAGAGCTGCGGCGGGGTGAAAGAGACCCCGGCGGTCTCGAAGACCTTCCGCGAGTCGGCCAGCCCCATCTCCAGTTTGAACTCGGCCGTGGCGTTCGCCGGGTCCTTCTCCACCCAGTCGCGCGCCGCGCGGCCGACGTGGACCCGGCCCTCCTTGGGCATCCAGACCGCCGAGGGTGTGATGTCCCAGCCGTCGTTGTTCTTGATGACGGACACACCGCCGCCCTCGACGACGGCGATGGCGCTGTTGGTCGTACCCAGGTCGATACCGAAGTCGACGGTGTCACGCATGATCGGTCCTCTCGTGGTCCGAGCTGGACGGTGCTTCTGAGGCAGGGGAAGGGGCGGGGGGAGAGACAGGGGAGGAGACAGAGGAGGCGGCGGGGGCAGCCACAGGGACGGAGTCCTCGGGCTCGGGCTCGTGCTCGTGCTCGTGCTCGCGTTCAAATTCGGATGCGGGCTCGGGCGCACGCTCGGCCGCACGCTCCGGCTCGGGCTCAGACGCCGGAGGCGTCGAAGGCGCGGCCGGTTCGGGCGGTTTGGGCGGACAGCCCACGATCACCTGGCCCATCTGGATGCGACGGCCGTGCAGATAGATCGTCGGCCGGATGGTTTCCCGTACGGTGTCGGCCGTCAGCGACGGATCGTCCTCGAAGGCCAGCGCCTCCAGCGACCGACCGGCGTGGAACGCGTCGCCCTCGTGTTCCTGTACCAGCAGCCCGGCGTCGTCCAGCGCCTCCCGGCACGAACGCAGATAGCGGCCGGTCTGCCGCGAGCGCGTGGTCGCCTCCTCACCCTGGCGGGAGAGCCTGCGCTGGGCACGCCACAGATTCGTCGCGGCATCGGCCAGCGCCTTCTCGTCCAACCGGTCCTCGGGCGGCGCCGATTGCAAGCTCGGTCGGACAGCCGGCTGGGGATCGTCGCCGACGCCTGCCTCCGTCGACACGACCGACGCCGCCACCGCCGCCGTCACTCCCGCGAGCAACCGCTCCAGTTCCTCGCGCGACGGTTCGTCCCACGGCAGCGGCGCGATCCGGAACGCGCGGTGGTGCCGCCGTTGCCGCAGGTCGGCCCGCAGCCGGGACAGCCGCCCGCTCACATCATCACCCCCCGGCGCCACAGCGTGAGCTTGGACAGATGCAGGTCGCGCAGGTACGGCGACAAGTTGACGGCCTCCTCCATGAGGTCGGCGGCGCGGTCGAGTTCCCCCGGCGAGCGGGCCAGTACGAGTGCTTCTTCGGCCAGCCGCCGCGCGCGTTGCGTGGGCGGCCTGTTGGGACGTTTGGTTACGGACCTGGGCCCCCCGCCCGCGCCGCGCGAGGACCCGGACGCGGCGGACTCAGCGGAATCAGAGCCCGAGTTGGAGTCGGAGTTGGAATCCGAGCCGGAGCCCGAGCCGGAGTAGCCGGAGGCGTTGGCGGATCCCACCGTCCTGCCCGCCGCAGCGGCGGCCATCGCCTCCGCGCGTTCGCGCAGCGCGTCCCCGAGGATCTGGGCCGTGGCCGGCCTGTGCTGCGGGTCGAGTTCGAGCATGGCGAGCACGATGCGGTCCAGGTCCGCGTCGACCTCGTCGTTGTAGCTGCTCGGCGGCAGCAGCGACCGGTTGAAACGGCCGAAGGAGAACGACGAGAACTCCTCCCCGCCCTGATGGAACGGAAAGCGGTTCGTCAGCAGCAGATACGCGATCACTCCGACCGACCACACGTCGCTGGCGCACGAGTAGCCCTGATTACGCATCACCTCGGGCGCCATGAAGGCGTACGTCCCCTGGGCGCTGGCCAGATGTGTGAACGGATCGGCGCGCTTCGCCAGCCCGAAGTCGCTCACCCGCACCCGCATGCCCGTCCCGTCGTAGCCGACAAGGACGTTGGCCATGGTCACGTCCCGGTGCACGATCGGCGGGTCCTGGTCGTGCGCGACGGCGAGACCGCTCGCGATCTGCGTCACCACCTCGGCGACCAGGTCCCTGGGCACCATCGACTTGTGCGCGGCGGCCAGCCGTTCGAGGCTGCCGCCCGCGACGTACTCCATCGTGAAGAAGCCCCGCACCCCCTCGGGAGTACGCACGGTGTTCGCGTCGAAGACGCGCACGATGTTCGGGTGCCCGAGCGTCGACAGCAGCCGGGCCTCGTCCAGCATCCGTACCGTCTCCTCCTTGGAGGCGACCCGTTTGAACAGCTTCATCGCCTGCCAGCCGAGATACTCGTGCCGCACCCGGTGGACCTCGGCGAACGCCCCCTCGCCCAGCGAGCGGTCGATCACGAGGGTGTCGCTGACCCGGTCACCACTGACGAGCAGTGTCATCCCCGTCACGCCCCCTGTTTCCCCGTAGCCCTTGACGTCCCCGTACTGCCCCCGCCCGCAAGGACGTTGAGCCGGTACCCGATCCCCGTCACCGTCTCCAAGATCTTCGGATTCGACGGATCCGCCTCCACACAGCGCCGTACGGCCCGTACGACCCCCGCGATGTCCGCCCTGCTGTACGAGCGGTGCGGCGCCCACTCCTCGTGCGCTCCCCACAACGCCGTGATCAGCTCGGCGTGTTCACACGCGACGGCCGCGCCGCTCGTGCTGCGCCCCGCCATGTAGCGCAGCAACTGGTGTCCCTGTGGCCGTAGTCCGGTGATCAGCGTCTCCTCGCCGTCCACGTTGCGGTACGCCCTGGCGGCCACCCAGTCGTATCGCAGGCACGGTCCGGTGTGGCGTACGTCGGACGGCGAACCGAACGGCGCCGGCCGGGTGGTGTGCGGGTCCAGGAAGGTCAACTCCCAGTACACCGGCTCCCCTTCGGGATCCATGTCGCCGAGGATCAGCACGGTGTCCCCGTGCTGTATGCGCTTGCGCGCCTGGAGACGTTCGATGGCGTCGCCATGTCTCAGCAGCGTCCCGTTGACGCTCGCGTTGTCCGTCACCGACCACATGCCGTCGGCGAAGTCGAGCGTGCAGTGCAGCCGTCCGACCCAACGCTGCGGATCGGGTCCGAGACCCACGTCGGGAGCCCGCTCGGGCACGGCGCGCCCGACGGTGACCGACACACCGCTCAGCTCGAAGACGTTCTGCCCGCCCTCCGGCGAACTGACGCGCAGAGCCGCCCCCTTGACCCCCACCACCCGTTTCTCCTCCGTGGTCATCATCGGCAGCCGCCCGTCCGGCAGCCTTCCAGCCGGCGGTGGCTGCTCAGGCGATCGTGTCATCGCAGTCCGCCGGTGAAGGTGTTGTCGGCCAAGTAGGACACGGCACACATGGCGTAGATCGGGCGGTCCGGGCTGGTCCACCAGTCCGAGGCCGGATAGGTGACGTGCAGGCTCAGGTCGTTGGACAGGCCCTTCGTCAGTTTCTGGCACGCCGTCTGCGCCCGGTCGAAGACGGCTTTGTCGCCGGGCCACTTGCCCGCGTCGTCCGCGTACAGAACGGGATAGCCCACGATCTCGGCCCAATGGGGCTCCTCGCACGGCACGATGGGGAGATCCGTCGTCGTGACGGCGAGGTCGGTCTTGCTCTCCACACACGATCCCACCGGCGCGTTGGCCGCTATGTTCCCGGCGAAGGTGGACATCGGCACGGACGTGGGAAAGGCCGGCGCGTTCACGTTCACCCGGTCCGAGGACGTCATGTTCTGGTTGTCCAGCCGGTGCGCCACGCACGTCGTGTACTCGTCGAGCGTCGGCCCGGACGGATCCCAGGCCTCCTTGCCCGGGGTCGAGTACTTGACCGTCATCGTCGTGTCGTCCGGACGGAACTCGGCCAGGGCGCGTTCGCATCGGAACCTGGAGAGCGCCACCGTCTGGTCGATTCCGGGGTACTCCGCCTTCAGATACCGGGACGCCAGGTCCACCAGCGGTTCGTACGCCACCACCTCGCCCCAGTGCGGGTCGTCGCACGAGACCACGTCCACCTCACGTGCGCCGAGCGTCCAGTCCGACTCCTGCTCTATGCAGCTCCCGACCGGGCTGTTGTCCGTGATCACCGGCGCCGCGACGACCGCGACGCCACGTTCCGACCCCGCGCCAGAACCGGGGTCCCCCTCGCCGTCGAAGTACCCCGCGATCCACGCCGCGAAGAGGATCCCCAGGGCGAGGAGCACGGCCCAGGCCAGGGCCCGGACCCCGCCACCGCTGCGTCGCGGCATGTACGTACCGGGCCGGACCCGGAGATCGGCCAGCATCCGGTCGATCTCGTCGGACCCCGGTCCACCGGCCAGTTGGCTCTTGACCCTCAGCAGGAGGGTCCTGGCCAGATGCACATGGCCGGCGGCGACCAACTGGTCGACCTGCGCCTTGATCTGCGTGAACGTGGTCATCATCTCGGTCAGGCCGTCACGGTTCGTCCTGATCGTCTGCTGGGTGACCGGGTCCGTCGCCAGTTCGGCGGCCGTACGGAACCACTTCGACGCGTTCAGGTTCGCGGCCGGACCGAGTGCGTCGGCGGCGGCGGTGGCGCAGTTGTTGAGCAGCACCGCGACGTCGTTGCGGGCGCTCGCGGTACGGCGGTGCCTGGCGTACGGGACCAGGGCCTCCAGCCGGGCCAGTGCGGGCAGGGCGTGGTCGTACGCCTCGGCCGCGGCGCCGTCCCAGTTCCCCCCTTCCAACTGGGACGACGCCCGTTTAGCGGTCGCACGCAGCGACTCGTAGTGAGGCGCGGCGGCCTCCTCCAGCTGGTCGTCGACCAGGTTGGCCGGTACGAGGGGCCAGTCCCGCGCCCGGAGGGCGAGCCGGGCCCGGTCGGCGGGTGTCGACGCCGCCGCGGCCAGCTCGATGAGCGGTTTGACGAGGACGGTCGGCAGCGCGTCGCGGAGCGTGTCGATCACGGACTCGTCGAGCTGCCGGTCGTCGAGTACGGAGATACGGTGCCGTACGTGGTCCCAGAACACGGCGCGGCGGAGCACCTGGCCCCACAACCGCGCCGCGTTGGACCAGAGTTGGGTGACCTCGTCGAGGCGCTGGCCGGACGACAGGGCGGCGTTCTCGACCTCCAGGTCGAGCGCGGCGCTGTGGGCGCGTACGGCGGCGTCGTGGTCGTGGTGCAGCGTCTTGGGGCAGGGGCAGGTGGACGCGCTGCCGTCGGCCGACCCGTTCCCGTTCGCCGCCCCGCTCCCGGCGCCGTTCCCGTCCCAGAGCCAGAACAGTTCGTCGACCAGCCGGCGGCGCGGATCGCCGAGTATGCGGTCGAAGGCGCCACGGACGTCGTCCAGCCGGACGGGGAGCGAGTGCCCGAGATCGACGTCGGCGCCGAGTTCCAGTGCGGGAGTGATGCGCTGCTGCCGCTGCCGCACGGTCCGCCGGTCGGCGGATGTGGGCAGGCCGGTGATACGGAACGAGTTCCGCCGGTACATCTGCGGACCTGCCGCCTCCAGCAGGCCCGCTGTCGTCTCGTCGATCACAGCACGCTCCGAATCGACCATGTCGAGGGTGGGTGTTCCCTCTGGAAAGTATGGCGACCTGACGTGCCCTGCTCCATGGCAACCGCATGGAATTCACATGGGCAACGCCCCCTTCGCCGGGCCCGGTTGAGCGTGCGACCGGGGCGGGGCGAAAGGGGCGGGAAGGATGGTGAAGGAGGTGCGGGAGGTGGGGAAGATACGGATGTTACGGCGCGGAAGGGGACGGTCCGGTTGGCCGGCTCGCTCGCCCCACCCGCTTCACTCGCCCCACCCGCTTCACTCGCCCC
Organism: Streptomyces sp. NPDC057307; assembly: GCF_042667665.1. Classification (NCBI taxonomy): domain Bacteria; kingdom Bacillati; phylum Actinomycetota; class Actinomycetes; order Kitasatosporales; family Streptomycetaceae; genus Streptomyces; species Streptomyces sp. NPDC057307. The sequence goes on from NZ_JBHUZM010000001.1 coordinate 142,897, forward strand.
ACCCGCTTCACTCGCCTCACCCGTCTCACTCGTCGTGCACGTGCGTGGACGACGTGTCCTCGGGCGGCACCGTACGCCCGCCGTCACGTCCCGAGGCGATCACCGCGACCAGCACACCGATGATGGCCACGACCGCCACCCGACCCGACATGCGCAGGCTCCAGCCGGCCTTCGACCCCTGGTGCGCACCCGGCGACGCGAGGCGTTCCGAGCGGCGGGCCGGCCGGAGGAGGCGGAGCAGGAAGAGTGCGGCGAGCGGGAGTTGGAGGAGCCACACCGTGTTGCGGAAGGCTCCGTCGTACCAGACGTTCGTGCCGTACAGCAGGGTGTGCCAGACGCTCAGGACGTACACGACGAGCACGAAGCGGTGCATGATCCGCCACGTCTTCGGGCCGATGCGGTGCCGTACGTAGAAGAGCAGGCCGAGCGGGATCGCGAGGTAGAGGGCGGCCTGGCCGATCGGCATGGCCCAGACGCCGGTGCCGGAGTTGTAGCCGCCGGGGATGAACGTCTCCAGTACGGCGCTGCCCACCCGCGAGGGCCAGGAGTCGGTGTCCTGGTAGATCAACTCGGCGGCGAACAGCAGCGCGTGGGCGACGATGAGCGCGATCGTGTTGAGGCTGGTGGTGCGGTGCAGACGCTCCAGCCGGGGGCCCGAGAGCGGCAGGCGCGCGGGACGCGGGCCGGAGAGCAGCAGGCCGATGACGACGGTGCCCCACGCCCAGAGGAGCGCGGACCAGCCGAACGCCTGGCTGAGGTAGTACATCCAGAACTCGCCCGTGTCCGCCATGAAGGGCATGACGGTGAGGGTGGAGGACGCCTCCGACTCGATCCGGACGTAGAGGATGACGAAGACGGCGGCAGTCACGACCAGGGCGACCGTGCCGTCGAGCCAGCTCGCCCGCAGGTCCGAGCGGAGGGTGACGCGCGGCGTGGGTGAGGTGGCGGCGGCGGCCCTCGCGGGAGCCGCGGCGGCCGGGGGCTCGACCTCGACCTTGGTCTCGATCTTGGTCTCGGCCTCGGCCTTGGTCTCAGCCTTGGGTTCGGCTTCGGCCTTGGCCACCGGGCTCGGAGCCGGGGTCTTCTCTGCGTCGGGCGTCACGGGCTCTGGGGGCGGATTCATCGGGCGGTCTCCGGTTCCGTCATCTTCCGTCGTACGGAGTTGGCGCGGGGTCATGCGGTGATGCGGTCGAGCGGTGACGCGGTGACGCGGTCTTGTGTGGGTGCGGTGATGCGGTCGTGCGTGGGTGCGCGCGCTCGTACTGTCTGTTGGAGGTGTCGGTGGCCGGGGGCGAGAAGTTCCCGAGGTCTTCATGTGAGCTGGATCACACCAACTCCTTGTCCCCGCATAGCGCGTGAACATCCGATGTATACCCATCAGGTGTCCTTTCGCGACAGCCCTGTCACGCTGGCACCATGACGGCCATGGGAGCCGGACCCGCACTCCGCCTCGCACGCACCGCGGTCTTCGCCGCCGTGTGTGTCCTGGTGTCCGGGCTCGGCCACGCCCTGTCGTCCGGTGGCCCGCTGCCGCCACGCGTGCTCGCCCTCGCCTTCCTGCCGGTCTGCGGCGCGGGCTGGTTGCTGTCCCGGAGGGAACGCGGCGGCGCGGCGATCGTCGCCGCGAGCGCCGCCGGACAGCTCCTGCTGCACGCCGTGTTCAGCGGCCTGCATCCCCGGCCGCCCGGCGGCCACGTCGGGCACGGCAGCAGCCATGAAGGCAGCGGCAACGGCGAGATGACGCACGAGGCCTTCGGCGAACTCCTCAGCCTGAACGGGCTGACCGGACTGCTCGACAGCTCCGCCCTCGGCTCCGGCATGATCGGCGCCCATCTCCTCGCCGGCCTCGTGTGCGGCCTGTGGCTGTGGCGCGGCGACCGCGCCTTCGTACGACTGATGGGCACGCTCGGGCTGTTCGTGTACGAGCGGCTCCGCTTCGCCCACGCGGTGCTGAGCGGCGGCGGGCCGACGTACCTCCCGGTGCTCGCGCCCCCCGTCGCCTACCGGCCGATCCGGCCCCCGGCCCAACTCCCGCCCCTGCACGTCGTGTCGCGGCGCGGGCCGCCACTCCTTCCGTCCTGAGCGCTTCTCCGCTCCACGCACACCACCGCTCTGATTCCACGGGCCACGCGGCCCGGACGCGAAGGACGTCTCGTGATACCTGCTGCCCTGCACACACCTGTGCCGACGCGCATACCCCCCACCCGCATACATCCGACCACCGGGCGCCACTCGCGCGCCACCAACACCGCCGACGACTCCGAGATCACCGCGTGGGCCCTGGCCGCCGGTCTCGGTGACCGGCGGGCGGCCGAACTCTTCGTACGCGCTACGTACGACGACGTACGCCGCTTCGTCGCGCACCTCAGCGCCGACGTGCGCGGCGCGGACGACCTCACCCAGGAGACGTACCTGCGGGCGCTGGCGAGCCTCGCGCGGTTCGCGGGGCGTTCCTGCGCGCGCGTCTGGCTGCTGGCGATCGCGCGCCGCGTGGTCGTCGACCGGTACCGGCGCGCCGCCGTACGGCCCCGGATCGCCGACACCACGGACTGGGTGACCGTCGCGGACCGTGCCCAGCCTCGGCATCTGCCGGGCTTCGAGGAGTCGGTGGCGCTCGCGGACGCGCTGGCCGCGATGGATCCGGGCCGCCGTCAGGCGTTCGTACTGACCCGCCTCCTCGGGCTGTCGTACGCGGAGGCCGCCGACGCGCTGGGCTGCCCGGTCGGGACGATACGGTCCCGGGTCGCCCGCGCCCGGCGGGATCTCGCGGCGGTGTGGCAGCCGGAGGACGAGGGCGCGGGGTACGCGGAAAACCCGCAGAACCCCACCACCCCGAAGAGCACGAAGAGCACGAAGAGCACGAAGAGCACGGTGCCGGTCATGGCCATGTGACGGCCGTCTGAGGGAGGCACACACCTCAGCGCGGGAGGCGCGCCGCGACCGGCTCGCCTCCCGTGCGGCGCCGCGCGGCCCCGGCCACGCACACCACCAGCAGCGCGGGCAGCACCACCGCCTGCGCGCTGACCACCACCCAGAACACCGGTACCGCCGACGCCCGTTCGGCCACCCCGTACAACTGCCCGCCGATCACGGCCGCCGCGAACGCCCCGAGCCCGGCCGCCAGCCGCTGTCTGCCGAAGACCGTCGCGGAGGGGGCGGTGGACCGGTCGAGGGCTTCCAGGTCGTTCTTCAGGAAGAGGACGATCTCGCCGAGGCAGAGCAGCACCGCGCCGACCGCGATCCCCGCCCGGCCGCCGAGCGCGAGCACGGCCGTACCGGAGGCCATCGCGCCGAAGCCGAGCCGCAGCGCGACGGCGTACGGGAGGGCGGCGAGGCGGTGGGCGAAGAGGGGCTGGGCGACGACGAGGAGGATCGCGTAACCCATGAGGACGGTGCCGTAGAAGGCGGTGGAGGTGCGGGGCACGGCGTACAGGGCGAGGTAGTGCTGGAAGAACATGAAGACGTAGACGGCGAGCACGGTGAAGGCGAAGGGCGGCAGGTGACGCCCGGCGACCGCTCCGCTCCCCACGCCCCTGTCCTCGCCGACACGCTGCCCCTCCTCAACCCGGCCCTCCTCAGCCCGGCCGTCCTCAGCCCGGCCGCCCACCACCCGGCCCTTCTCAACCCGTTCGTCCCCCACCCGCTCGTCCGCCACCGACGGCAGCAGTGCGTGCCCCGCCCCCACCAGCGCGAACAGCACAGCCACGCCCGTGAACAGCCCGCCCGGCGACGTCAGTACGAACGGCGCCGCCGCCGGCGGCCCCAGCGCGATCCCCGCGTTGAAGGCGGAACCGCTCGCCGCGAGCAGCCCCGGCCGCCGCTCCGGTCCACAACCCGCCACCAGATACGCCTTGTTGGCGGGCAGGTACAGCGCGGCGCCGCACGACACCAGGAACAGCGCGGCCACCGCGACGACCGGCCGGGTCAGGCCCGGTACGAAGGCGGCGAAGCCCGCCGTACGTACGGCGAGCGCCACCAGCATCGTGGCCCGCAGCCCGATCCGGGCCGCCAGCGCCGCCCCGACGACCCCACCCGAGAACTGCACCAGCGACGCGACGGCCAGCACGACGCCCACCACCCCGAGGCCGAAGCCGAAGCGGTCGTGGAGGAGCACCGACATGTACGGGAGTACGGCGAAGCTGCCGAGGGTGATGAGGAACGAGCCGCTCAGCAAGAAGATTTGAGGGCCCGTCAGAGCACCTGCCGGGCGCGGCGGCCTCACCCCCGCCCGGCCGTCTTCATCACCGGCCGCACCGTCGTCGCCGCGCTCCACGCCCGGTGCTGCGCCAACTCCGCCGTCGCCGCCTGCGCGAGGACCATGCCCGTGCAGCCGCGCTGGTCGCCCACGTGCGGCACGGCATCGCCCGGTGCTCGCACCGGGTACCAACTCACCTCCCCCGGAAAGGCGTTCAGACCGTCCAGCCCGGCCCACCCCTCCAGGACGCCCGGCTCGTCCGCGTACACGAGGACGAACGCGACGGCCGGACCGGTCGGCCGCAGCGGCGCGTCCAGCAGGCGTGGGCGGCGTCCCAGCGTGACGTCCACCAGCGCCTCGTACACGTTGACTTCGAGCGTGCGGCACATGGCCTCGGCGACCAGGGCGCCGCCGATCCTGCGGTTGATCTCCACCAGCTCCGGTCCGCGCCGCGTGAGGACGAACTCGACGTGCGCGAAGCCCTGATCGTGCCCGGCCGCCGCGAGCACGTCGCCCACCCACCTTTCGATCGTGGCCAGTTCGTCGTCCGGCAGGGCCACCGGGAAGGCCGCGGCCTCCTCCCGTACGGCGGGGCGCCGCGACGTCTGCCGGCTCAGCACGCCCAGCAGCCGGGTCTGCCCCTCCCAGCTCAGGGTCTCGGCGCTGTAGAGGGGCCCGGCGAGGAACGGCTCGGCGAACAGGCTCCCGTTCAGCCCGCCCGGCGCGCGCCCGCGCTCCTCCGCCTCTGCCAGCGCCGCGCCCAGCGCCTCCTCGTCGTGCACGATCCACACGTCGCGCGACGACGTCCCCGCCGACACCTTCAGTACGGCGGGCAGCCCGACACCCTCACGCACCGACTCCGCGCTCGCCCGCCGGGGTTCGACCACCACCGACGTCCCGGCGCTCAACCCCGCCCGATGCAGCGTCCGCCGTACGCGCGCCTTGTCACGAAGAAGTATTACGGCCTCCGGATCCGGACCCGGCAATCCGAGTTCCTGTGCGAGGTCGGCCGCGGGCGCGCTCCAGGTGTCCGTCGTGTTGATCAGCCCGGCGAGGTCGGGCACGTTCGCGAGGGCGCGGCGTACGGCGTCCGGGTCGAAGGTGTCGACGTCGATGACGTCCACGCCGCTGACGGTGGCGAGTTCGTGCCGGTACACACCCCGGTCGCCGGTCAGCAGCACGAACCGGTGCCCGGCGGCGCGGGCGGCCTGTGCCGTACGCCCGAGGCCGAAGGAGAGTGCTTCCAGGGCGGCGATGGTCATCGGCCCGCCTCGCCTTCGGAGCCCTCGGAGCCTTCGGAGCCCTTGGAGTCCTTGGAGCCTTCGGAACCCTCGGGCTTGACGACGGCGGCGGGCGGCGCGGGGCGGCCCGCCCACTCCATCACGGCCCAGGGCGGGCGCAGTTCGGCCAGCTCGTCTATCCGTTCCGGTTTCAGCGCGCTCGGGTCGGACGCCTCCGCGTGCCGGGCGAACACCCGCTCCGCGTAACGGTGTCCGGTGTCGGCGCCGAGGACGAGATGCGTACGGCGCGGATCACCGGCCGCCTCCCACTCCGCGACGAGATGCGCGGCGCCGGTCGACAGGCCGGCGAACACCGCGTGCTGCCGCAGCAGCGCGACGGAGCCGGCCATGGCGTGCCGGAAGTCGAGCCAGTGCACGGTGTCGTACAGCTCGTGCCGCACATTCCCGAAGGGGATGGAGCTGCCGATGCCCGCGATGATCGCGTCCGGATCGCTGAAGCCCTCACTGCCGAACGTCACGCTGCCGAACGGCTGGATGCCCACCAGCCGCACCGAACGCCCGTCGGCGCGCAGCGCGCGGGTGAGTCCCCCGGTGGAGGCGCCGGTGCCGACGGTGCCGACCACCGTCAGGTCCTCGCCGGGCAGCGCGGCGGCGGCGAGGTCCGCCAGCTCGCGGTAGCCGGTGTGGTGGACGCCGTCGTGGTACTGCCGCATCCAGTGGAAGTCCGGCCGTGAGTCGAGGAGTTGGCGTACATGCCGGACACGTCTCTCCTGGTCGAGCCGGAGGCTCTGCGACGGCGGCATCTGGTCGACGGTCGCGCCGAGGACCTCCAACTGGGCGCGCATCGTGGCGTCCACGGTGGTGGAGGCCACGATGTGGCAGCGCAGGCCGTAGCGGTGGCAGGCCATGGCGAGCGCGAGGGCGTAGATGCCGCTCGAACTGTCCACGAGGGTCTGGCCGGGCACGACCCGGCCGCGTTCGAGCAGTTCGCGTACGGCGCCGAGCGCCGCGTACACCTTCATGGTCTCGAAGCGGGCCAGCACCACGTTCTCGGAGAGCCGGAGGAAGGCCGGGGCTTTCATGGCGTCGGTGATGTGGTCGTGCACGGGGACCGACAGGCGGGGGGTGGTCGGGCTGAGCTGGGGCATGGCGTACGGGTCCTCCAGGACTGTGGAGCGTGGCGTACGGACATCGGGGCGGGCGGGCAGGCGGCCGGGGCGGGGCGCGTCCCCCGATGCCGCGGGGGTACGTCACTTCTTCACGCCCCGGACGATCAGCCGGCGCGAGGTCTGGTCGTACGGTCCGCCGTCGAAGTCCCCGAAGCACTCGACGTCCGCGAACCCGGCGGCCACGAACAGGTCGTGGAGTTCGGCCGCGCTGTAGAGGTACGACCTGATGGACGCGGTGCGGGCGCTCTCGCCGCGTACGAGCGTCCAGTCGGTCCGGAGCCTGCGCCAGCTGTCCAGGACGGTGTCGCGCTGCACGACGTACGAACCGTCCGGCAGATCCACAGCCTGTGGACGGCCGATCCAGCCCGCGAGCACCTCTTTACCCATGACGTCGACCAGCAGCCGGCCGCCGGGGGCGAGGCTCTGCCACGCGTTGCGCAGCACCCGGAAGTTGTCGTCCGCGTCTTCGAAGTAGCCGAAGGAGGTGAAGACGTTGAGGATCACGTCGTAGGTCTCGGGGGCGGCGTACGTGAGCATGTCCTCGCGTACGAGCGTGACGTCCGCCGCGCCCGCCGCGCGGCAGGCGGCCTCGGCACGCTCCAGCATGGCGGGGCTCAGATCGACGCCGGTCACCCGGTGGCCGCGTGCGGCCAGGGGGACGAGGAAGAGGCCGGGGCCGCAGCAGAGGTCGAGTACGCGGGAGCCGGGCGGGAAGTCCAGCAGCGGGGCGGTCCTGACCAGCTCGGCGACGGTCTCGGCGCGGGTGCCGGAGAACATGGCGGGGGCGAAGTCGACCCACAGGCTGTCGTCGTCGTACCAGTCGCCGCTCGCCGCGTCGTTGGCCACGTCGCCCGTCACGTCGCTGGCCCCTTCGCTGGCCACGTTGCTCGCCCCTTCGTTCGCCGCGTCGCTCGCCACATCGGCCTCCGTGTGTCTTCGCTTCTTCGTTTCCCCGGTCCTCGTCCTCTGAGTTGTCGCGGCGTGGCGGGCCCGAGTTCCCGGAGCGTGCGAAATGGCGAGAGGTGGCCACGAGGGACGGCGCGGGAACCCTGCCGGTCGCGCCCGGCGTTCTCACGTCACACGAACACCCGGAAAAGGCAGGAGGCGGCACGATGATCGATCTGATCTCCGGCGGGAACATCTCGCTGCCCGGCGGCGCGCTCGCGATCCGGGTGCCGGGGCCCTTCGACCTGTCCGTGCTGATCACCGGCGAGGACGGAAAGGTCGCCGGCGACGGCGACTTCGTCTTCTACAACCAGCCGTCGGCGCCCGGCGCGACTCTGCGGGCCGACACGGTCACGGTGGACGTGGGGCGGCTACGGGCCGGGGCGAGCCGGGTCACGGTGGTGGTGAGCGCCGCCGACCCGGCCGTGCCGCTCGGCCGGCTGCCCGCGCCCACGCTGTCGGTGACGCTGTCGGTGACGGGGAGCGCGGGCCGGTGCCTCGCCCGCTTCACGCCACCACGGCCGACGCACGAGAGCGTGCTGCTGCTCGCGGAGATCTACCGGCGGGGAGGCGGCTGGAAGCTGCGGGCCCTGGGCCAGGGTTACGCGGACGGGCTGGCCGGGGTGGCGCGCGACTTCGGCATCGAGGTGGCCGAGGACGACCCCACCCCTGACGGCGGCTTCACCGCTCTCGTCAACGCCGAGCGCTCACGGTCCGGCGCCCCGCCCGTCACCTCCGACGCCCGGCTCGCGGCGGCGGCACAGGCACACGCCACCGCCATGGCCGCCGAGGGCCGGCTCGACGCCGCCCCCGGGCCGGGGCGGTCGGGCGGCGTCTCCCTCCACCAGCGGATCGTGTCCCACGGATACGCCTATCTGACGGTCGCCGAGCAGTTGGTCTCCGGCCCTCGTACGGAAGCCGACTTCCTGGCGTACTGCCTCACCGACACCCGCATGGGCCGTACGGTGCGCGATCCCGCCCTCGCCGAGGTGGGCGTCGCCCACGCCCCGGCCCCCGGTGGCGACATCTTCTGGACGGCGGTGTGGGCCCGCCCGCTGACCCCGCACGGCCTGGCGGCCGTCGCGTCCGACGTCGTCGCGCTCACGAACGCGGAGCGCTCGGCCGCCGGTCTGCGCCCGCTGGCCGGCGACCCCCGGCTGACGGCGGCCGCGCAGGCGCACAGCGACGACATGGTCGCGCGGGGCTTCTACTCCCACACGAGCCCCGACGGCCGGCAGCCGTGGGACCGGGCCGCCGCCGCGGGCTGCACACACCGGGGTATCGGCGAGAACATCGCGTGCGGCCAGCGGTCCGCCGCCGAGGTGGTCCAGGGCTGGATGAACAGCCCCGGACACCGTGCCAACATCCTCAAGCCGGATTTCACGCACCTAGGCATCGGCCTGCGTGGCGGCGGCGAGATGGCCATGTACTGGACCCAGCTCTTCGGCAGTTCGGGTTAGGACCAGGCCGAGACCGGCCCTCACCCCCCTGCCCGGCCCTCCCCCTCTCCCCCGGCTCAACTCGCGCAGTACACATCCCGCTCGGGCCGCTCGCCCGTCTTCAGGAACGTGGTGACCTTGCTGTCGCCGCACGCGTTGCCGTTGCCCAGATACATCCCGTGACCGCCCTGGTCGACGGTGATGAGCCTGGCCCGGTCGCCCAGCGCCTCACGCATCTTCAGACCACCGAAGTACGGCGTGGACGGGTCCCGCAGGCTCTGGATCATCAGGATGTTGGACGGACCCCGGTCCGTGACGCGGGTCGGCTTGTCCGCGTAGTCGCTCTTCCAGAAGGCACAGGGCCCCACGTTGCGGGGCATGCCGGCGGTGAGCGGATAGCGGGCGCGGTCCTCCTTCGTGGCCCGCGCGTATTCGCCGACGGAGGCGGGCCAGCGAATGTCGTTGCAGACGACGCCCATCGTGACCGCCGCGTCCTCGTCGCGCAGCGGCTGGGCGATCTCCGGGGTCAGCACGGGCGTGGCGGCCGGGTCCTGGGCGGCCTGGACGAGGCGTGCGAGCTGCGGGAAGACCGAGTCGCTGTAGAGGCCGTTGAGGAAAGCCTGCCGCAGCATGTTGCCGGTCAGCGGGTTGCCCTCGGTCGTCGACTCCTTCGGCGCGCGGTCCAGCCGCGCCGCGACGGCGAGGAACAACGGCCGCACGTCCTCGGCCCGTTCGGCCAGCCGGAGCCCGTCCCCGTCCCTGGCCGGGTCGGCGGCCCAGGCCGCGAAGTCGGGGAAGCGGTCCTCCACGGCCTGCGAGGTGTTCGCCATCCAGCCCTGCTCGACCCGCGTGTGGTCGGGGTCACCGCTGCTGTCCAGCAGCCAACGGTCCGTGTGCCGCGCGTACTTCTGCGCGTACACGGCCCCGATGTACGTCCCGTACGAGCTGCCCCACGCCGACAGCTTCTCCTCCCCCAGCGCCTGCCGGAACCGCTCGATGTCCCGCACCTCGTTGGCGGAGGTGAAACTCCGCAGCACCGCGCCCCCGTTCTCCGCGCACGCCTCGGCGGTACGGCGCGAGCGGGCCACGTTCTCGCCGATCTGCCCGTCGGCACCGGGCCAGGACCGCAGCTTCGCCAGATACCGGTCGTCCGCGTCGAGCCCGCAACTCGCGGTCGTACTGCCACCGACCCCACGCGGATCGAAGCTCACGATGTCGTACGCCCCGTCCATCTGCCCCTGCAGCGCCTTCCCCTTCCGGGCCAGCGTCTGCACCCCGGACCCACCGGGGCCGCCGGGAATCATCAGCAGCACTCCCCGCCGCGCCTCGGGCCGCTCGCTGCGCACCCGGCTCACGGCGAGCGTCACCTTCTCCCCACCGGGCTTCCGGTAGTCGAGCGGCACCTCCAACTGCCCGCACTCCTGCCCGACCGGCCCCCCGGCCTGCGCACACGGCACCCACGTGATCCCCCGCCCACCCGCACCCCCACTGTCGCCCCGCGCGACCGCCGGCCCGGCAACGCCCAACGACCCGGCCACGGCGGCGGCGGAGAGTGCGAGGACGAGGCTTCTCTGGCTGTAATTCCGGTAAGTCGTCATGTTCCAAGGGTTGTTGACGGGGCGGCCGTTTCCCATGCGGCAGGCAGGCATTCGGGAGGTGGGGGTACCCCCCGGACCGATATGAAAAGGTGCTCGGGACACCTATCGGGTGACCGGGCTGGACCGCCCGGTCGGACCAAGCCCGCCAGGACCGCACCACGGGGGAATCGATGCGCAGTACGACCACCATGCTGTGCCTCGGCACAGCCCTGCTCCTCGCCGGCGGCGGCGTCACCGGCTGCTCCGACGGCGGTGAGGACCCGCAACTGGCCGTCGGGGCCGGCGTGACGCGGGAGTTGGAGGGCGGGGGCAGGGCGACCTACACGCTCAAGAGCGTGACCGACCCGGCCGAGATGAAGCCGGGCGAGCTGACGCCGCTCCACGACGGTCGCTTCTGGGCCGCGTTGGAGCTGGAATTCAAGAATGTCGGGGACAAGGACATCGAGGAGCGCCCCCGGTACCGCACGGATGTCGGCCCCCGGGAGGGCGAGAAGCCCTTCGGCACGACCGCCACCGACTTCGAGCCCGTCCAGGGCCCCGCGCTGCCGGAGGTCGTACGGCTCAAGCCCGGTGAGAGCGCCCAGGGCTACCTCGTCATCGAGGTCGGGAGGCAAGGTCCGGTCGTCGGCACGGTGACGTACTCCCCCGGCCGCAGCGGGGACATCGTCTGGAAAGTCGACTGACCGGCCCGGCCCCTCACCAGTCGCGTTCGGCGACCAGCTCCTCCAGATCCGCGTCCGCGAACCCGTAGGCGTCCGCGATGAACCCGAAGTCCGTGGCTATCTCGTCCCGCGCCACGGTCTCGATCTCACTGCCCGCCGCCCAGAACTCCTCCTGCAACTGGTTGAACTCTTCCGTCGCCCCCGCGGTGAGCACGTACAGCGCCGCCAGATCAACCGGCCGCTCCGCCTCGATACGCCCGCACAGCCGAAGCAGGATCTCCCGCCCCTTGTCGAGAAGGTGATCCGGGAAGTACGTGTCCGCGTACAGCGCGCGCAGAAACCCGTACCCCGCCACCTGCTGGTTCGTCATCGACATGGCGATCCCCATCCCCTTCCGATCCCTTCCGGGAGCCGACGTGTTGATCCTGCACCACGGGTCTGACAATCCCGTGGGAACGGGCGGTGCGGTGCGGGATCTTACGGTCCCGTGACATGCCGTCGTGGGTGGGCACCTCTGCGTGATCGCGCGCCTAGCGTGGTGGTCATGCGTGTACTTGTCACCGGCGGAGCCGGGTTCATCGGGTCGGAGATCGCCGGGGCCCTCGTCTCGCGCGGTCACGAAGTGGTCGTGTACGACGCGATGCTGCACTCCGCGCACGGTGGGGCCCTGCCCCGGCCGGTGCGGGACGGGGAGCGGCTGGTCGTCGGGGACGTGCGGGACCGGGAGAGCGTCGACGCGGTGCTCGGTGGGATCGACGCCGTCTGTCATCAGGCCGCCATGGTCGGGCTCGGGAAGGACTTCGCCGACGCGCCCGCGTACGTGGGGTGCAACGACCTCGGCACGGCCGTGCTTCTCGCCGCCATGGCCGCCGCCGGCGTGCGGTCGCTGGTGCTCGCCGGGTCGATGGTCGTGTACGGCGAGGGGCGCTACGACTGCCCGCGCCACGGCGTGGTCCGGCCCGGACCGCGGGCGGCCGCCGATCTGGAAGCGGGGCGGTTCGAGCCCAACTGCCCAGCCTGCGGTGCGCAGTTGACCCCCGGCCTGGTCGGCGAGGACGCCCCCACCGATCCCCGCAACGTGTACGCCACGACGAAGCTCACGCAGGAGCATCTGGCCTCCTCGTGGGCGCGCGCGACGGGTGGGCGCGCCACGTCCCTGCGGTACCACAACGTCTACGGGCCCGGGATGCCCCGCGACACCCCGTACGCGGGCGTCGCCTCCTTCTTCCGGTCCGCGCTGGCGCGCGGCGAGGCGCCCCGTGTGTACGAGGACGGCGGCCAGCGAAGGGACTTCGTGCACGTACGGGACGTGGCCGCCGCCAACGTGGCCGCGCTCGACGCCGGGGCCACGGCGGTGGCCCCCGGCTTCGCCGCGTACAACACCGGCAGCGGCGAGCCGCACACCATCGGCGAGATGGCCGCCGCGCTGGCGACGGCGCACGGCGGGCCCGCGCCCGTCGTGACCGGGGAGTACCGCCTCGGCGACGTACGCCATGTCACCGCCGACTCAAGGGCGTTGCGCGACGAGCTGGGCTGGAAGCCGGAGGTGGGGTTCGCCGAGGGCATGGCGGAGTTCGCGACGGCGCCGCTACGTGAGCCCGGAGGCGTAGTCCACGAGTCGCGCCTGTAGCACCGGATACGGCGTCCCCTCGGGGACGCTGCCGCCGCCCCGTACCGCTTCCGCGACGCCGACGGCCGCGTGGAGCGCGGCGCGGTACGGCAGGGATCCCGTACTCACCCGGCGTACGCCCAGCTCCGCCAGCCCGCCGGGCGAAAGAGCCGGGATCGCGAGGACGTTCAGGGGTACGGGGACGGCCGCCGCCAGTTCGCGCAGCACGGCGGGCTCCGTGGCACCGGGGACGAACACGCCGTCCGCGCCCGCCTCGACGTAGCGCGTGGCGCGTTCCAGCGTCGCGGCGACGGTCGCGTCCTGGCCGAGCCAGTACGTGTCCACGCGCGCGTTGACGAACACCTCCGGGCAACGCCGCTTCACCGCCGCGACCTTCGCGGCGTGCGCGGCGGGGTCGACGAGCGTCTCGGCGGTGCTGTCCTCGATGTTGACGCCCGCGACCGCCATCAGCGCGGAGACGTACGCGGCGACCTGGTCCGGGTCGTCCGCGTAACCGTCCTCGATGTCCACGCTGACATGCACCGGCAGCGGCGCCAGCGCGCGGGCCAGTGCGAGATTCGCGTCGCGCGTCGACCGGCCGCCGTCCGGGCGGCCGAGCCCGGAGGCGACCCCGAAGCTCGTCGTGCCGACGGCCTCGAACCCGGCCTCGACAAAGGCGAGGGCCGAGGGGACGTCCCAGGCGTTGGGGAGGACCAGGGGCAGGTCATGGTGGTGCAGGGCGCCGAAGCCGGCGCGGGAAGTTGAGCGAGTCATGCGTGAACCGTACGGAGCGCGAAGCGGTAAGGGCGGGATCAGGCCGCCGCGGGGAGCGTCACCTCGAAGCAGCAGCCGCCCGTGACGTTACGGACCGCCGCCCGGCCCTCGTGGGCCTCCACGATGCCGCGCACGATCGCGAGTCCGAGGCCCGCCCCGGCCGGGGGCGTACGGGCGTCGCTGCCGCGCCAGCCCGTGTCGAACACCCGTGGCAGATCCTCCTCCGGGATTCCGCCGCAGCCGTCCGTCACCGACAGCACCACCCCGCTCTCGGAGTGGCGCGCCGTGACGGCGACCGTGCCGTCGGCCGGGGTCCGGCGGATGGCGTTGACCAGCAGATTGCCGAGGACGCGGCTCATCTCCTTGCTGTCGACCTCCACCGGTACGGCGTCGATACGGTCTCCCACGAGCCGTACGCCCAGCTCGCGCGCCAGCGGGTCGGCGCCGGCCAGGGCGTCGCCGACCAGGTCGTACACGGAGATACGGGTGGGGGTCAGGGTGAGTGATCCCGCGTGGATCCGGGAGAGTTCGAAGAGGTCGCCGACCATGCCGTTCATGCGCTCGACCTCGGTACGTATCTGCCGCAGGTAGCGCGGGGAGTCGACGGCCATGCCGTCCTCCAGCGCCTCCGACATGGCGCGCAGCCCGGCGAGGGGCGTCCGCAGGTCGTGCGAGATCCAGGCGACGAGTTCGCGCCGCGAGGTCTCCAACGCGCGCTCACGCTCGCGCGAACTGTCCAGCTTGGCGCTGGTCGCCGCCAACTCTCGCGTCAGCGCGGCCAGTTCGGCGGTCGCGGGCTCGACGGGCGCGGCGAAGACGCCGCCGTCGCCGAACGACCGGGCGGCCAGCGTCAGATCCCTGCTGCGGGCGACCATCCACCGGCCGAGGAGGACGGCGGTGAGGAGGGAGACGACGGCGGCCATCGCGACGACCGTCGTGACGACGCTCAGATCGTGCGGCGACAGGAACATCGCCCAGGCGACGGCGAGCGTCCCGGCGAGCATGGCGGTCACGGCGACGGCGGCGACGACGGTCACGGACACGACGAGCGACCGGTGCCGGAGGAGACGCAGGGTGAGGGCCCCGAGCAGCCCGGCGGCACCGGCCCCCAGGAACGCGATGAGGGCGATGAGGAACATGTCGGTCATGGCCGGTCGGGTCCTTGGGGGTGGGGGTTCGGGTTGGGGTTGAGGCGGAGGTTGGGGTTGGGGCGGGGGTGGGTGTCGCCGTGGCCGGGCGGGGTGGGAGCGGTGCCTGTCCCGGCGGGCGCGGTGCCGGGTTCGGCGGACGCGGTGGTAATCCCGGCGGGCGCGGTGCCGTTCCCCGCAGGCGCGGCGCCTGTCCCGGCGGGCGGGTTCGGCCGCCCGTCGACGGCCGGCGACTGCACCTGGCCCGGCATCGTCGTCCACGCGGTGGGGCCGAGGCCGTCGGCAGCGGGCACCTCCTCGGTGCCCGGCGCCGCAGGCCCGGTAGGCGCGGTCGGCGGGGCGACGGCAGCGCGCGGCTCACCGTCGGCCACCTGCCCGACCGCCGTACGTGAATCCTCGGCACCCCCACCCGCCAGGCGATACCCCACCCCCCACACCGTCTGGATCAACCGCGGCCGTGCCGGGTCATGTTCGATCTTGGCGCGGAGGCGGCGGACATGGACCGTGACCGTCGACAGGTCGCCGAAGTCCCAGCCCCAGACCTCGCTCATCAGCTCCTCGCGCGAGAACGCCCGCCCCGGGTGCGCAAGGAAGAACGCCAGCAGGTCGAACTCCCGCAGCGTGAGCGCCAGTTCGGCGCCCTCCCGAGTGGCGCGGCGGGCCGTCGGGTCCAGGGTGAGGGTGGCCGCCCGCAGCACGTTCTCGGCCGGCGACGAACCCAGCGGCACCGACTGCCGCGCCCGGCGCAGCACCGACTCCACCCGCAGCACCAACTCCCGTGGGCTGAACGGCTTGGTGACGTAGTCGTCCGCGCCCGTCTCCAGGCCCAGCACGCGGTCCTCCTCGTCCCCGCGCGCCGTCAGCATGATCACCGGTACCGGACCGCCTTGTTCGCGCATCCGGCGGCAGACCTCGAAGCCGTCCATACCGGGCAGCATCAGGTCCAGTACGACCAGGTCCGGGCGCCGGCGCGCGAAGTGCGCGAGTGCGGACGGGCCGTCGGCCGCGCGGCCGACGTCATGGCCGGCCCGGTCGAGGTAGCCGGCGACGACCTCGGCCACGGTCGGGTCGTCGTCCACCACGAGCACATGCGCGGGACCGCCCCCAGGGGGATTGCTCTGCATACGTCCACCTTCGCACTCCGCCGCCCGCGACGGTCCCGGCGAACGCCCGGAACGGCCCGACGTCCCTGTTTCGTAAGGACCAGAAGTCCTTTATGCGGCTTTATGGTCCGTAGGGTGAGCGCCGTGACCCACCTCACTGATCTCACCGCCGACGTCGTCCTGCCCTGCCTCGACGAGGCAGCCGCACTGCCCTGGGTGCTGGAACACATCCCTGTCGGCTGGCGCGCGATCGTCGTCGACAACGGCTCCACGGACGGCTCGGCCGACGTCGCACGCGCGCTCGGCGCGACCGTCGTGCACGAACCGCGGCGCGGTTTCGGTGCCGCCTGCCACGCGGGCCTCCTCGCGGCCGACGCCGAGTACGTCTGTTTCTGCGACTGCGACGGTTCCCTCGACCCCGGCCTCCTCCCCGGCTTCGTACTCCAAGTCGCCCTCGGGAAGACCGACTTGATGCTCGGACGCCGTCGCCCGCAGGGTCGTGGCGCCTGGCCCGCGCACGCCCGCGCCGGGAATCTCGCCCTCTCCCGGATGCTG
This sequence comes from Streptomyces sp. NPDC057307, assembly GCF_042667665.1. Classification (NCBI taxonomy): domain Bacteria; kingdom Bacillati; phylum Actinomycetota; class Actinomycetes; order Kitasatosporales; family Streptomycetaceae; genus Streptomyces; species Streptomyces sp. NPDC057307. The sequence continues at coordinate 159,335 of NZ_JBHUZM010000001.1, forward strand.
CGCCGCCGTACCGGCGTGACGCTCCACGACCTCGGCCCCCTGCGCGCCGCGCGCCGCGCGGACCTGCTGGCACTCGGCCTCACCGACCGGCGCAGCGGCTACCCGCTGGAGATGGTCGTGCGCGCGGCCGACGCCGGGCTGACGGTCAACGAGACCGACGTGCCCTACCGGCCTCGTACAGGGAAGTCCAAGGTCACCGGTACCTGGCGGGGTACCTGGCACGCCGTACGCGACATGCGCGCCGTACTGAGTCAGCCGCCCCGGACACCCGGGACCCGCGAGACACCCCGGCCGCCGGCCGGGACCGCGCACACCCCCACGCACACCCCCACACACACCTCGGCGCACACTCCTGCGGAGGCGGCCAAGTGACCTCCCCCACCACCACCCTCCTCGTCATCGCCAAGGAACCCGTTCCCGGCCGCGTCAAGACCCGCCTCACCCCGCCCTTCAGCCCCACCGAGGCCGCCCTCCTCGCCGAGGCCGCCCTCGCCGACACCCTGCGGACCGTCCTCGCCCTCCCCGCCCGCCGCCGTGTCCTCGTCCTCGAAGGCCGCCCGGGACCCTGGCTGCCGCCGGGCATCGAGGTGGTGCCTCAGGGCGGGGGCGGGCTGGACGAGCGGATCGCCGCCGCCTTCGAGAGCTGTACGGGGCCGACGCTCCTCGTCGGCATGGACACCCCGCAGCTCACCCCCGCCCTGCTCGCCCCCGCACTCGCCCCCGTCGGGCACGGCGGCTACGACGCGTGGTTCGGGCCCGCCGACGACGGCGGCTTCTGGGCGCTCGGCCTCGCCGCGCCCGAGTCCGCGCCGCCGGATCTCATTCGCGGGGTGCCCATGTCCGTACCGGAGACCGGCGCCGTACAGCGTCGTCGTCTGGTCGACGCCGGGCTCACGGTGCGCGATCTCCCGCCCCTGCGCGACGTGGATTCGGCGGCCGACGCCGAGTACGTCGCGGCGCTCGCCCCGCACGGACAGTTCGCCGCCACCCTCCGCCGGCTGACCCCGGTGGGCGCCCGATGAGCGCGACGGAGACCACACAAAGCACCGACACCGGCACAGCCACCACGGCCACCGGCACCGACACCGCACCCGCCGCCTGGAGCGCCGACCCGTACGCCGACGCCCTCCGCGCCGGCCGCGGCCCGCTCTTCCTGCGCCGCACGGACGGCTGGCTGCTGCCCCTCGACGTCGAACGCTGGTGCGCACGCGCCGACGCCGCCGATCTCTCGGCCCTGCACCGTTGCGAGGGCGCCGTCCTGGACGTCGGCTGCGGCCCCGGCCGTCTCGTCGCCGCGCTCGCGGCCCGGGGCCGGCGGGCCCTCGGCATCGACGTCAGCGCGGCGGCCGTCGAACGTACGCTGCGCCTCGGCGGCACGGCCCTGCACCGCTCCGTCTTCGATCCCCTGCCCGGCGAGGGGCGTTGGGGCACCGTCCTGCTCGTCGACGGCAACATCGGCATCGGCGGCGACCCGGCCGGTCTGCTCCGCCGGGCCGGCGGGCTGCTGACACACGGCGGGCTGGTCATCGCCGAGACCGCGCCCGTGGACATCGACGAGCGCGTACACGTACGGGTGGACGACGGGCGCCGCCCGTCACCGGGTGCGGCGGGCTCGCACTTCCCGTGGGCCCGGCTCGGCACCCCCGCCCTGCTGCGGTACGGGCGCGCCCTCGGCTGGCTGCCGGTGGATCAGTGGGAGGCGGCGGGCCGCCCCTTCGTGGCCCTGCGCCGCAGCACCGCCCGTGTCACCAGACAGAGCGCCGAGCACGCGAACAGCGCGGCGGTCACCAGCAGCCAGCGCGCCAGGAACCCGTCGGACGACAGGGCGGCGTACGGCTCGTAACGCCTCACCCGCCCCGTGATCAGCGGGAACCACACCAGCAGGAGCAGCAAGGACAGGAAGGCCGGTACGCGTACGAAGTTGACGAGCCGGCGCCGGGGTCCCAGAGCGGCGGCCACCGCACGGTCGGCCGCCGTGTAGACCGGCAGCAGGACGAGGTCGTGCACGAGCGCGGCGCCGACGAACCACACCACGATCAGATACGTCTCGCCCGTCAGCAGACGTACGGCCACGTAACCCGCGAACGCGAGCGTGGTGAGCAGCAGCACGATCTGGAACGGACTGCCCAGCAGGGCCCGGTACGTCTGACGGCGTTTCACCGTACTCATCGGACTCATCGGACTCTTCCAACTCCTCCGACTCTTCGGACTCTTCGGACTCATCAGACCGCTCCGAACGTCAGCTTGGTGACCCACTTCGTGTTGAGCACCCCGGGCGCGGCCGGGACGATGATCCGCGCCGGGAACCCGTGGTCGAGCGACAGATCGGCGCCGTTGACCTGCAGGGCCAGCAGCGAGCGGCCGTCGCGCACCTGGTTGTCGCGCAGCGCGCCCGTCCGGAAACTGCCCCTGCGCTGGAGGGATTCCACGAACACCCCTGGTGGGCCGTCCGGATACCCCGCGAGCGCGGCCAGGTCACGCAGGCGTACGCCGCGCCAGGACTGGTTCGACGTCGACCAGCCCTCCACACAGGCGATCGGCAGCTCGGACGTGTGCTGGGCCATGGCGAGGAGCTGGGCGCGCGAGAGCGTGACGTCCCCGGCGGGGCCGCTGAGGGTCAGCCGCCACCCGTCCGTCGTCTCGGCCGCCCTGACCCCGACGGACGCGGCGGTCTTGTTGATCTGGAACCCGCTCGGGCCGCTCCCCGGATCCTCCCAGCCGTGCGGGGCGAGCAGCGCGGTACGCCGCAGCGGCCCGTCGAAGCTCCGGCCCGCCGTCGTGAGCAGCATGAACAGCGAGCCCGTGCCGACGACGGCGAAGGCGCCGCGCCGCGAGACGGTCGGCGGGGCGGGCCTCGGCGACGCCAGGTCGTCGTCGGCGGGTCCACCGGGAGCGCGGTACGCGCCCGGCTCCCCGCCCGGCGGGGGCCCCGAGCGAAGCTCACCGCTGCGGATCGCCGCCAGCGCCTTCGGCATCTTCAGCGCGGCATGCGCCACGAACCCCGCGAAGAACACCCACGCGCCGTAGAAGTGCAGCGGATAGAAGGAGCCCGGGAAGAGATAGTCCAGCTGGATGTTGAGCACCCCGGTGATCAGCTCGAACAGCACACCGCCCACCAGCAGGAGCAGCGAGATCCGCTCCAGCGCGTGCGCCACCGACTTCACCGGCGGCAGCGCGAAGAACCTCGGGATCACCGACCAGAGCTTCGCCAGCACCACCGGGATCAGCGCGATGCCCACCGTGACGTGGAATCCCTGCGTGAGGCGGTAGAGCCAGTACGGGTGCGTCGGCCAGTCGAAGAGGTAGAAGCCCAGCCACCCCCGGTCCGGCGTCTTGTCGTTGACGGACGCGAGATCCGGGTTGTACGCCGCGTACGACAGCAGACCGGTCACGAACACCAGCGTGAGCCCCATCAGGAGGACGAGCCCGAGCACCGCGGTGAACCGGACGCCGCGCACCGGACTGCGCCAGAAACCGGGATCCGTCGGAAGCCTCGGCAGCCTCGGCAGCCTCGGCAGCGCGGGCGACTTCGACGGTTTGGAGAGGGACGGGCGGTGATCCATGCGGCGACCGTAAGCCCGCGCACCCGCCCAGAAGGTGGTACGACTTCTGACGAAATGGTGACGTGGCCCCGCCACACCACCTCATCGGATCACCCGCTGCATAACGTGCCGGGGTGAAGACCGACGAACGCGGACACCTGACGGCGGACACCCATCCCCATGAAGGCACACCCCGCCCACCCCACCGCCGGGATCTCGTCGCCGCCGCGATCGGCGTCGCCCTCGTCACCGCGGCCGCGCTCGTCGGCTGGGCGATCCAGCGCGCCGACGGCAGCCTCCAGGTCAACTGGCCACCCCTGCTCGGCACCTGGGATCCCCGCCTCGGTCCCGGCACCCCCGCCGCACTCGCCGTCGCCGTCCTGATCGTCGCGTACGGCCCCGGCCTCGCCGCCCGGCTGCCGTGGCGCGCGCTGCTCCTCACCACCTGGGCCGCCGCGCTGGCCTGGACGTTCTCGCTGGCGCTCATCGACGGCTGGCACACCGGCGTGGCGCGCCGGCTCACCACCAAGCACGAATACCTCAGCGTCATCGACCGCTTCACCGACATCGGACCGACACTGCGCGGCTTCGCCGACCACATCGTGATCGGCGAACCCGGCAACTGGCCCGCCCATGTCGCGGGCCATCCGCCGGGCGCCACCCTCACCTTCGTCTGGCTCGACCGGATCGGCCTCGGCGGCGGCTCGTGGGCGGGGGTCTGGTGCATCGTGATCGGCGGTTCGGCCGTGGCCGCCGTACTCGTCACGCTCCGCGCCCTCACCGACGAGCCGACGGCGCGCCGCGCGGCGCCGTTCCTGGCGCTGGCCCCGGCCGCCGTCTGGATGGGCACATCGGCCGACGGCTACTTCGCGGGCGTCGCCGCCTGGTCGCTCGCCCTGCTCGCGCTCGCCGCGACCCGTACGACGCGCCTGCCCGCCGCGGCGGCGGTGGGTGCCGGGCTGCTGTACGGGTTCACCTGCTACCTCTCCTACGGCCTGACGCTCATGGCGCTCCCCGGCCTCGGGGTCCTCGCCCTGGCCCGCACCGCGCGCCCGCTGCCCCTGGTGCTCGTCGGGGCGTCGGTGGTGCCGGTGGCGTTCACGCTCGCGGGGTTCAACTGGTGGGAGGCGTACCAGGAGTTGGTCGTGCGCTACTACCAGGGCGCGGGCGGGGTGCGCCCGTACGCGTACTGGATCTGGGGGAACCTCGCCGCCACGACCCTGGCGGTCGGCCTCGCGACGGTGGCGGGCCTCGGCCGGGTCCTGACGCTCGCGCCCCGCGCCGTACGGGAACTGCGTCCGCGCCGCGCCGTACGGGAACTGCGCCCGCCCGGCGAACAGGGCCCCGGAACCCCCGCGCTCCGCCTCGCCGTTCTCGTCCTGGCGGCGCTGCTCGCGATCCTCGCGGCCGATCTGTCCGGGATGAGCAAGGCGGAGACGGAGCGCATCTGGCTGCCGTTCATGCTGTGGCTGATCCCCACCACCGCCCTGCTGCCCGGCCGGCGGCGGTGGTGGCTGGCCGGGCAGGCGGTCGTCGCGCTGCTGGTCAACCACCTTGTCTTCACCGGCTGGTGACGCGACGTCAGGTGTTGCGCGTCACGTGGTCGTCGTCGTCACCGTCGTCACCACGATGATCGCCATCAGCGCGTCCTCCGCCGCCTTGACCACCTGGCGCACCGCCGGGGCCGCCCACTCCCCGTGCGCGATCTCCTCCATGTTCGCCTTGGCGGTCTTCAACTCGGGCTTCTTGTAGAGCAGTCCATGCAGTTTCGCCCCGTGCAGCAGGGCCACCAGACCGGCCGTGCGCTCGTCGGCGGCCGCCCCTCGCATCACCACCTGGTCGAGCCGCTGCCGCAGCGCGGTCTCCACCGAGCCGTCGGCCTCCGGATAGCGGGTCACGGGGAAGAGGCCGAGCACCTTCTTCCTCTCTTCCCGGACCAGGCCCTTCGCCACCAGGTTCTTGGTCGTCCCGGCCACCGCGCCCCGCTTCAGGTGCTCGATCCACCCTTTCGTCTTGCGCGGCTTGGACTTGTTCCAGCCGGCGATGTCGGCCAGTGCCGCGTCGAGGGTGGGATCGCCCAGCGGCGTCGCGTCGCGGACGGTGACCTGGTCGCCGTCCACCTCGACCCGGCCCGCCAGCGCCAGCTCGACCAGGGACGCGGCGGCGATGGCGAAGGCGACGTTCGTCGACTCCTTCTCGGACCCGGACTCGTCGTCCAGCGACAGGAGCAGCAGTTGCTCGCCCAAGGTGGTCTCGACGGGTCCGCTCTTCGGCGCATTCGTGGGGTAGTCCATGACGCTCGTCTCTCCTGGAACTGTGGGGGTATTCGCACGTCTTCCCTCTGGGGACGCACGGGGAACGCGAACGGCTCCCAGACGACTGCCGAGTCGGTATCGGTCTGGTTTTTCACTCACTGATCGGACCGGTACACCATGCCGATCAGCGCCTAGCGTGAAGGGAGAAACACGGGGACGAACACGAACACGAACGTGAACACGAGGAGTGTGGACATGCGACGACGCCGTATCGGCGGGCCGTCCGGGCCCCTGGCCAGCGCGCTGTGCCTGGGCGCGCTGCCCTTCGGCAGCAGCGTGGACGAGAAGACGTCCTTCGCGATCCTCGACCGGTTCATCGAGGCCGGAGGCAATCTGATCGACACGGCCAACAACTACGTCTTCTGGGTCCCCGGCGCCACCGGCGGCGAGAGCGAGACCACGGTCGGCCGCTGGCTGGCGAGCCGGGGCGTCCGGGACGAGGTGCTGATCTCGACCAAGGCCGGGGCCCGCCCCACCGTCCCCGGCACCGGCCTGGAGACGGCCGAGGGACTGTCGGCCGGTGCGATCGGCAAGGCCGCGGCCGACAGCCTGCGGCGCCTGGGCACCGACCGGATCGACCTCTACTGGACGCACATCGAGGACCGGACCGTCCCGCTGGCCGAGACCCTCGGCGCGCTGGACGACCTGGTGACGGGCGGCCTGGCCGGCCTCATCGGCTGCTCCAACCACACCGCGTGGCGCACCGCGCGGGCGCGTGACATCTCGTACGCCAACGGCTGGGCGGCGTACACCTGCGTACAGCAGCGCCAGTCCTACCTCCAGCCGCGCTTCGACACCGGCCTGCCGGAGTCCGGGCATGTGCATGTGACGCCGGAGCTGCTGGACTACGTGCGCAGCGAGCCCGAACTGACGCTCATGGCCTACTCGTCGCTGCTCTCGGGCGGGTACACGCGCGCGGACAAGCCGCTGCCCGCCGCGTACGACCACCCCGGCACCCCGGCGCGGCTCGCCGTGCTGCGCGAGGTGGCGGACGAGCTGGGTGCCAGTCCCAACCAGGTGGTGCTGGCCTGGCTGATGGGGGCGGATCCGGCGGTGCTGCCGATCGTGGGGGTCAGTTCGGTGGAGCAACTGGACGAGGTGCTGGGCGCGTTGGAGGTGGAGTTGCCGGCGGAGACACGGGCGCGGCTGGACACGGCGGGCGACCCGGCGCCGTGACGGGACCGATCAGCGGGCCGGACCCGCAGGACCCGCCGGACCGACCGCACCCCCCGCGCCCCCCGCACCGATCGGACCAGCCGGACCCGCAGGACCGACCCGGCCGGCCGGAGCCACCGGGCCGCCCGCCTCCCGGATCGCGTCGGCCAGCCGTCGTACGGCTTCGGGCAGCGCCGGGTCGGCGAGGTTGCCGTACCCGATGACCAGAGCGCCGCCGCCCGGGGAAGCGGCCCCGCCCGCCGTGAACCCCGCCAGATCCGACAGCCGCACATCGCGCCGGGCCGCGCCACGGACCACGTCCCCGGCCGCGCACCCCGTGAGATGCAGCAGCAGATGGAATCCGGCGGCGGCCCCCGACACCCGGTGCTCCGGCAGCCGTTCGGCGATCTCCGTGAGGAGGCTGTCGCGGCGCCGTCGGTAGCGGAGCCGGGAGGCGCGCAGATGCCTGTCGTACGCCCCCGACTCCAGGAAGCGGGAGAACGCCGCCTGGTCGATCACGGGCGGCGGCGACCCGAGGGCGTCCGCCGCGTACAGCCCGTCGAGCAGCCCCGGCACACCCGGCGGCACGACCGTCCAGCCGATACGCAGGGCGGGTGACAGCGTCTTGCTGAGCGAGCCCATCAGGGCGACCCGTTCCGGGGCCATGCCCTGGAGCGTGCCGACGGGATGGCGGTCGTAGCGGAACTCGGCGTCGTAGTCGTCCTCCATGATCAGGCCGTCCGTCTCCCGGGCCCAGGCGATGAGTTCGGCCCGGCGGGGCGGGCTGAGGACGACGCCGGTGGGGAACTGGTGCGCGGGCGCCACGATCACCGCCCGTACATGCGGCTCGCGGCGCAGCAGGTCGACGCGCAGGCCGTCGCCGTCCACGGGGGTGGCGACGACGGTCAGCCCGGCGGCCGTGACGGCGGTACGGAGCCGGGACCAGCCCGGGTCCTCCAGGGCCACGTGGGTGTGCCCGGCCGCGCGCAGGGCGCGGCTCAGCCGGAGCACACCGTCCAGGGTGCCGCCGCACACGACGAGTTGTCCGGCGTCGAGCGCGGCGCCCCGGCCACGTACGAGATAGGCGGCGATCCGCTCCCGCAGCGCGTGGTGGCCGGCGGGGTCGGGATAGCCGAAGTCGGTGGGGGTGAGTGTGCCGGTCGCGTGCCGTACGGCGTCGGCCCACCGTTTCCGGGGGAACTCACGGAGGTCGGGCATGCCGGGCAGCATGTCGAACTCCGGCTTCCAGACCGCCTGTTGGACTCGCCGCCCGTACGAGGGCGCCCGCCCGGCCGTCTCCGTGCGTACCCGGGTCGCCGATCCACCGCGCGCCTCGAAGTACCCCTCGGCGACGAGCTGCGCGTACGCCTCGGTCACCACCCAGCGGGAGCAGCCGAGGTCGGCGGCGAGCGCCCGGCTGGGCGGCAGAGCGCTGCCGGGAGCGATACGGCCGTCGACGACGGCCGCCCGGAGGGCCCGGCCGAGCCGCAGGTGCAGGGGGCCTCCGGCCCGTTCACCCAGGTCGAGGAGGGTGCCCCAGGCGGGGTCGGTGCGGGGGTGCGGCATCCCGCGATGGTACGTAGGTGACAGGTGCGGCCATGTGGCTGGACCGTAATGTCCGGCAGTCGCCGCCCCACCCCGCTAAAGTTAGGTGCACCTTAGTTACGTCCGGGCCGACTCCGGGCGGCTGTCAGGGAGGCTTCCCCACCGTGTCCACACACCTCACCCGCCGTCTCAGCCTCGCCGCCACGGTCACCGCGCTCGCCGTGTCGCTCTCCGCGTGCGGCGGGAGCGACAGCGACGAGCCCTCGGACAAGGCCGGTTCGGGAGCGACGCACACCGTGCGGACCGCCATGGGCGAGGTGAAGGTCCCGGACGACCCGAAGCGCGTCGTCGTACTCGACACGGACGCGCTCGACTCCGCGATCACGCTCGGGGTCACCCCGGTCGGCGCCACGACGGCCGTCGCGGACGCGCCGTTCTCCACGTACCTCCCGGCGGACAAGCTCAAGGGCATCAAGCCGGTCGGTCTGATCGCCGAGCCGAACCTCGAAGCCATCGCCGCCCTCAAGCCCGACCTCATCCTGAGCAGCAAGGTCCGCGACGAGAAGAACTACAAGCCGCTGTCGGAGATCGCCCCGACCGTCTTCTCCGACACCACCGGCCCCAACTGGCGTGAGAACTTCGAGCTGCACGCCGACGCCCTCGGCAAGGCGGCGGAGGCGAAGACGATCGCCGCCGGCTACGACACCCGCGTGAAGTCGCTGACCACCGCCCTCGGCGGGCCGGAGGCTGCGCGCAAGACCACGTTCGGCTTCGTCCGCTTCGTGGAGGGCGCCGACACGCGCCTGTACCTGAACGACACATTCGTCGGCTCGATCTTCGGCGACCTCGGCGTGGGCCGCCCCGCCAACCAGGACAAGGACGGCTTCTCGCTCGACGTCAGCCCGGAGAAGATCGACCAGGCCGACGCGGACGTCATCTTCTACTCCACCTACGGCGACGCGAAGAAGGCCAAGGAGACCGACATCATCGGCGGCCCGCTCTGGAAGAACCTGACCGCGGTGAAGGAGAAGGCGGCGTTCAAGGTCGACGACAACCTGTGGATGCTGGGCATCGGTTACACCGGCGCGGGCCAGGTGCTGGACGAGATCGAGAAGAACTACGGCGGCGCCACGAGCTAGGGACTGTCGATCACAGCCGCTCGAAGCCCCGCATCCGCTCCCAGTCCGTCACCGACGTCTCGAACTCCGCCAGTTCGGTGCGGGCCGCCCGCGCGTAGTGCGTGACCACCGGCTCGCCGAAGACCTTCGCGGTGATCTCGCTGCTCTCCCAGCGGTGCAGCGCCTCCGTGAGCGTGCTGGGCAGCCGGGGCACCGACGGGTCGGCGAGCGCGTTCTCCGTGTGCGGTGACGGGAGTTCGAGCCGGTGCTCGATCCCGTACAGACCGGCGGCGACGGCCGCGGCGACCGCCAGGTAGGGGTTCGCGTCACCGCCGGGCACGCGGTGCTCGATGCGCAGGGAGGAGCCCGTACCCACCACGCGTATCGGGCATGTCCTGTTGTCGCGGCCCCAGGCGATGCCGGTGGGGGCGAAGGCGCCGGGCTGGAGGCGCTTGTAGGAGTTGATGTTCGGCGCCATCAGCAGGGCGAAGTCCGGCAGGCAGGCGAGCTGACCGGCCACGAAGTGGCGCATCAGGTCCGCCATGCCGTCGTCGGCGGACGCGTCGGCCAGGACGGCGGTGCCGTCCGTGCCACGCAGCGACAGATGGACGTGGCACGAATTGCCCTCGCCCTCGTCGAACTTGGGCATGAAGGTCAGCGCCACGCCCTCCTGGGCGGCGATCTGCTTGGCGCCGTTCTTGAAGAAGACGTGGTTGTCGCAGGTCGTCATCGCCTCCGCGTAACGGAAGACGATCTCGTACTGTCCCGGGTGGCACTCCCCGCGCGCCGTCTCCATCGCCAGTCCCGCGCGGCCCATCTCGCGCCGGATGCGGCGTACGACGGGCTCGATGTCGCTCAGGCCCTGGAGCGAGTAGTCGACGTTGTACGTGGTGGCCGACGTGAGGCCCTGGTAGCGGGTCTCACGGGCCGCGCGGTAGGTGTCGAGGAAGACGAGGAATTCGAGTTCCGTCCCCGCGAGTGCGGTCAGGCCGCGCTCGGCGAGGCGGTCGAGCTGGGTGCGCAGGACGTGGCGGGGGGCGACGGCGACCGGGGAGTCGGCCGCGCCCGGCCAGTGCGCGTCGGCGAGGACGAGGGCCGTGCCCTCGTCCCAGGGGAGACGCGTGCGCAGGGTGGTGGGGTCGGGCCGCAGAAGGAAGTCGCCGAAGCCGGTCTGCCAGGCGTCGATCGCGTAACCGGGGCGCGTGTCCATCTCCACGTCGGAGGCCAGGAGATAGACGCACGCGCCGAAACCCGCGGCGCCGTTCGCGATCTCTTCGAGGAAGTACGGGACGGACAGCCGGCTGCCCTGGAGGCGCCCCTGAAGGTCGGGGACGGCGACGATGACCTCCTCGACCCTCCCGGCGGCGGCCTCGGCTCGCAACAGCTCGTACGGGTGGGCCTTGTGGGTCATTTCCGGTCCTCTATTCGTGCCAGCGGGTTCGGCACGGTGCCGTGCACGACGTCGAAGCCCTCGTCCCGCTCCGAACGGTCGTGGAAGCCGCCGCCCAGGAGCTGTTCGCGGTTGAGCGCGACGCGGTCGAAGGACGGGGCGAAGAGACCGTACGAGTCGAAGCGGTCGGCCAGCTCCGGGAAGCGGGCGTGGTAGCGCTCGATCTCGGCGCGTACGAGTGCCCAGAACGCGTCCTCGTCCACGGCGAGTTGATCGGCGCACAGCGGTGCGAAGAACCGGAAGTGCCCGGCGAACACCGCGCTGAGCAGCGAGTGCGCCAGCTCGTGGGCCGGCCAGCGGAGCAGGACACGGTCGGCGCGCTCGGGAAGCCCGGCGTACTCGGGCCGGTCGCCGGGCAGCAGGTTCACGTCCTCGGCGAAGTCCTTGACGGCGATGCCGACGGGGATCTCGTCGCGGTCGAAGAGGACGACGGTGTTCTCTCCGTGCGGGCAGAAGGCGACGCCGTAACGGTAGAGGTAGTGCAGCAGGCCCGGCAGCAGCGCGCCGAAGAACCGTTCCAGCCAGGCGGTGGGCGTGAGCCCGGAGCGCTCGACCAACTCGGCGGTGAGCGCCCGCCCGTCGGACCCGACCTTGAGCAACGCGGCCATGGTGCGGGCGCGTTCACCCGCGTCCGTGTCGAGCAGCGCGGCGACCGGCTCGCGCCAGACGGCGCCGAGGAGTTCGTGGTAGCGGTACGGCGCGTCCTTGACCGACTCGTACAGCGGATGGCCCACGGCGACGGCCGCGACCTCGCCGAGCGGGTGGATGCGCGCCTCGTCACGCAGATACGGATCGGCGTCCCGTACGGAGTGCAGCCAGGCGCTCACATCGGGCGCGGCCTCGGTCGGGTCGGTCGAAAGTCCGCGCCAGACAAGGGTGTTGCGGATGAGGAGCGGGACTTTGACGTTGCGGCGGTGCGGGTGGTCGATGTTGGCGAGGGTGCGGATGGACTGGAGCGGGCGGTAGCGGTCGTCGCTCTGTCCGAGCAGCACGATGCGGCCCTCGGCGAGATAGGGCGCGAAGAGGGTGGCGACGGCCTCGTCCCAGTGGAAGGGGTGTACGGGCAGCCAGACGAAGGCGCCGGCGGGCAAACCGGTCTCGGCGCACTCGCGCGCGAGGACGGCGGCGAAACGTTCCCTCGTGACCGTGTCCAGCTCCTCGGCGAGCAGTTGCTCGGCGTCGAGCCCTGCGATGCCGGAGTACGCCGCGAGGTCGCTGTGCACGGCGGCCCACAACAGCCGTACGGCGGAAGCCGATTCGGGGGCGTAGGCGGCGGTGTCGGACGCGGAGAAGCCGAGGCGGCCCTTGTTGAGGAGCATGCAGGGATGCCCGTCCTGGTACGCCTCCAGCTCCAGATGCCCGAGATCGGCCAGCGCGGCGGCGGGCAGCGCCGTGGCGACGGCCGCCGCGTCGGCCCGCCGGGTCGCGGTCAGCTCACGCAGGACCTCGGCGGTGGTGGCACCGTCCCAGCCGAGCACGGGGCGCGCGTCGAGCAGCAGCCGCTCGGGGCCGAGGTCCGGGGTGTGGGGGTGGCGGCGCAGACTGTCGGGCTCGACGCGCCAGGTCCCGAAGGTGCCCCGGGTGGCGCGCAGCGTCCAGTGGACGTCGTCGCCGAGGTCGAGCCGGTAGGCGCCGGGCCCGGTGCCCGACCCGTCCGATACGGGTACGGGTACGAGCAGCTCCTCGTACGCGAACTCCTCCACGGCCTTGACCAGCAGCCGCCGGCCGGCCTGCTCCCAGGCGGCCCGGTTGGGGTGATTCAACGTTGATTCTCCTCGGACACGCGACATGGCTGAATGCTCCAGACTCTCAGGGCCGGACGACCGCCGCCGGGACGGCACCGGAGTCGCCGTCGGACTGGGACCGGGACCCGGACTCCGCACGCGGGACCCCGAATGTCGTCCACGCCGCGTGGTGCGGCACCCGCAGTACCGTGCGGCCCGCCACCGCGTTCAGGATCGTCGCCGCCCGCCAGGCGCCGAGCGTCAGGTCGGGCGCGCCGACGCCGTGCGTGTGCAGCTCGGCGTTCTGGACGTACAGCCCGCCCGAGACCCGGGGGTCGAGCGCGACGCGGTAGTCGCCGTCTATGCGATAGCGGCCCTTGTCGTCCCAGTCCACCAGGGCGCTGTCCAGGAACGCGGGGCGCGACGCCGCGTAGCCGGTCGCCGACACGATCGCGGACGTACGGATCTCGAAGAGCGCGTCCTGCTGGGTGTGACGACACGTCAGCAAAAAGCCGTCCTGGGCGACTTCGGCGGCGACGATGGCAACCCCCGGATGCAGCGCGGCTCTTGGCTCCGCACCGCCGATCGTCCGCTCGTACAACTCGTCGTGCAGTTCGGCCAGCGTCTCCTCGCTGACGCCCTTGTAGAGCTGCCACTGCTCCGCCACGAGCTGTTCCCGCCGCTCCTCGGGGAGGGCGCGGAAGTAGCGGATGTAGTCGGGCGTGAAGTGTTCGAGGCCGATCTTGGAGTACTCCATCGGTGCGAACGCGTTCGTGCGGGCGAGCCAGCGGACATACGGTCCGCCCGCCCCGTCTCCGTCCTGGTGCCGCAGCAGGTCAAGCGCGACCTCCGCGCCGGACTGGCCGGCCCCGATGACGGTCACGTCGTCGCAGGCCGCGAGCCGCGCGCGGTGCGTGCGGTAGTCGGCGCTGTGCAGAACACGGCCCTTGTGCCCGCCGTCCGCGAGCAGCGGACGCAGCGGCTCCGGCACGACCGGGTTCGTCCCCACCCCGAGGACGATCTGCCGGGCGCGCACCCGTGTACGGGTCCCGTCCGCCGCGCGATGGGCGACGACGAACACGTCGTCCGTCTCGTCCCAGCCCAACTGCTCCACCTGCGCGTCGAATTGGCAGGACGGCAGCGCGTCCGAGACCCAGCGGCAGTAGGCGTCGTACTCGCGGCGCGGTATGTGGAAGCGCTCCGAGAAGAAGAAGGGGAACATCCGGTCGTGATGGCGCAGGTAGTTGAGGTACGACCACGGGCTCGTCGGGTCGACCATCGTCACCAGGTCCGCCAGGAAGGGGACTTGGAGGGTGGTGCCCTCCATCAGCAGGCCGGGGTGCCAGGAGAAGGCGGGCTTCGCGTCGAGGAACAGCGTGCGCAGCTCCGGCGCACCGTCCGCGAGCGCGGCGAGCGAGAGGTTGAACGGGCCGATCCCGACGCCGACCAGGTCGTACACGTCGTGCGTGTCGTGCACATCACGCGCGTCGTGCACATCATGCGCGTCGTGCACATCATGCGCGTGGGGGGTGGACTCGGTCACCGGCGGGCCTCCGCGAGGGGGTTGGTCAGGTCGACGTAGACGGACTGGGACTGGACGTCCCCGACAAGCTCGTCGAGCCCGTCCACGCAGGTCAGATAGTTGCCCTTGCACCGCAGCACGGGCGCGTCGAGCAGCAGGTCGAGCAGCCCCTTCGCCCCGGGCTCGGCGGCCCGCAGCCGCTCCAGCCGGGCGCGCAGCACACGCAACAGGTCGCCCTCGTCGGCCAGCCCGCGCGCGCCGAACGCGCCGACGAGGCCGAGGAGGTTGTTGATGCCGAGGTAGTACGCGACGCGCTCGTCCACGAACGCGTCCTCGAAGACGAGATCGAGCCCGTCGGCCGCGCCGGGCAACAGTCGCTCCACGGAAGCCGCGTGGGAGGCGGCGACGTAGTAGCCCTGGCTGTCGCGGTACCAGCCCGCGCGCGGCAGTCCGTGCGCGTCGAGCGCGACGAGGGTGTTCTGGTGGTGCGGTTCCAGCGCGATCCCGTACCAGGCGTGCAGCCTGATGAGCGGCACGGCGAGTACGTCGAGATACGCGGCCAGCCAGCGCGCGGACGCCTCGGCGGTCGAGACGCCGTGGGCGCGGGCGGTACGGGCGACGGCCTCGGCGAGCAGCGCGCGGTACGGGGGCGGCGACCCGTCGCCGGGCCCGGTGCGCTCGGCGACCAGCCCGGCGACGCAGAGACCCTGGGGGCCGCCGCGCCGGAAGGGGTTGTCGCGTACGGCGGTCTCCAACCCGGTCTCCGTGTCGCGGCCCGCCGACACCCACCCGAAGTCGCGCAGTATCCCGAACTCCGGGTGCTCGGCGCGCAGCCTCTCGGCGGGCCCGGCGGCCAGCAGCCGCGCGGCCCGCACACCGAGGCGCATCTCGCTACGGAGGTTGTTGCGGCGGGAGTTGGTGATGCGCATGCCGAGGGAGAGCTTCAGCATGACGTCGGCGTCGGGCCGGTGCACGGTCCGTACGGAAGACGTCGGGTGCCAGTCGGGCCCGGCGGGTCCCAGGGGCCGCAGCAACCCGGCGTCGACGAGCGCGGCGACGGCGGGCCGCGCGAGGACGTCCCTGGCCTGCCACGGATGCGCGGGCACCACGGCCATCCCGTCCGGCACCCGCAGGTCGAGCCCGGCGGTGAGGGGGCGCAGCAACTCGGCGGGAGTACGGCCGTCGGCGCTCTCGCCGACGAGGATGTCCGGGTGCACGGCGAACCAGTGCAGCGGGAGGGACCCGCGCAACTCCGGTGAGTACGAGTCGAGTTCGACGTCCGAGGCTTCCTCGCGGCTCTTGGGCGCGGGATGGAACGGGTGCCCCAGGAGCAGCGCCTGCTCGGCGTCGAGGAAGGGCGTCGGGCCGCGCGTTCCCGGCTCCTCGGCCCGGCGCCGAACGAGGTGGGCCCCGGTCCGCGCGGCGGAGTCGAGCACGCGCGCGACGGCGTCCCCACCGAGATGCGGCAGCGCGCCGCGCCCGAGGGTGGACTCCCGGACGAGCGCGGCGGCGACGAGCGAGACATCGGCGGGCAGGCTGCCGCCACCCCGGTCGGCGGAGGTGACGACGCGGACGGCCCCGAACCGGTGCCACCCGGTGTCGGACCGGTACAGCACCCGCACGCGCAGGGTCAGCGCGCTGCACGGCAGCGACAGGTACAACACCGCGCCGGTGCACGGCACTTCGACGCCGGTCTCCCGGACGTACGCGCGCAGCAGCGTCTCGGTGGCGGCGGAGTCGGCGGCGCGGAGCGGATCGGGATGATCGAGGGGATCAAGCCCCTTCGGCCCCTCCGTTCGCCCCACCGCCGGCGCGCCATCCAACTCCTCGCCCTCACTCAGCCTTCCGGGCTCAACCAGCCCTTCGCCCCTTCCGGGACCGGCGGACCATTTCAGCCCCTCGGCCTCGCTGCTGGGACCAGAGGACCATTTCAGCCCCTCCGGCGTTTGAGGAGCGGGGTCCGGGGCAGCGCCCCGGTCGGAGTCCGCCGCAGCGCCCCGCCCACCGGCCTCCCCGCTCACGCCCCCTCCTCCGCCACACCCGCCGCCACCACCGCGTCCAGCAACCGCTCCACCTCCACCGCCGTCGTGTACGGGTTCAGCAGCGTCAGCTTCAGTCGTACGCGCCCCGGCCCCTCCCCCGGCAGCTCCGTACGGCCCACCACCGCGCCGCCCTCCCTCAGCAACCGCCGCCGCAGCGAAGCGTTCAGCTGATCGACGCGGGCCTCGTCCACCGCCTCGTCCACCGCCTCGTCCTCCGCCCCCTCCGGCACGTACCGGAACAGGAACGCCGTCAGCACCGGATCCCCGCCGTCGGGCCCGCCGCCGCCGTGCAGCTCCAGCCTCGGATGCGCGGCCACCGCCCGTGCCCCCGCCACCGCCAGCTCGTGGCACGCGTCGACCAGCCGCCCCAGACCCTCCCGGCCCAGCGTCCGCAGCGTCACCGCGATCTTGAAGGCGTCCGCGCGGCGCGTCGTACGCAGGGACAGACCCAGCAGGCTCGGATAGCCCGCCTCCTCGTCGTCCGCCGGGTTCAGATAGACCGCGCGGCGGGCGAGCGAGGCGTACGTCTCCGACTTCCGCACCAGGAAGATCCCCGCGGCGGCCGGCTGCCAGCCCAGCTTGTGCCAGTCCAGGGAGACGGAGTCGGCCAGTTCGATGCCGTCCAGCAGGGGTGCCAGCCGGTCGGACAGCAGCGCGCCGCCCCCGTACGCGGCGTCCACGTGCAGCCAGGCCCCGTACTCCGCCGCCAGCTCCGCGCACTTCCGCAGCGGGTCGAACGCCCCGGTGTCGGTCGTACCGGCGGTCGCGACGATCGCGACCGGCAGTTGTCCGCGCTCGACGCAGCGCTCCAGCGCCGCCGTCAACGCGCTTGTCCTCATTCGGAGTTGGGAGTCGACCGCGACCGGGATCACCGAGTCCTCGCCGAGCCCGAGCAGGGCCGCCGCCCGCTGCACCGAGAAGTGCGCCGCGGCGGACGCCAGGATCCGGGGCCGCGCCCCGGCCGCCGACCCCAAACCCGCACCCAGCCCCCTCGGCACACCCGTCATCTCGATCTGCCGGCCCGTCGCGGCGCCCAGCACCCGGTCCCTGGCCAGCATCAGGCCCATCAGGTTGGACTCGGTACCGCCCGAGGTCAGCACACCCGCCGCCGCGGCGGGGTCGTACCCGAGCATGCCCGCCAACTCCTCAAGGAGCAGCGTTTCCAGGGCGGTTGCGGCCGGTGCCTGGTCCCACGAGTCCTGCGAGGGGTTCAGCGCGGACACCGCCAGGTCGGCGGCGACGGCGACGGCCAGCGGCGGGCAGTGCAGATGCGCCGCGCAGGCGGGGTCGGCCGGGTCCGCGCTGCCGTACGCGAGGACCTCGGTGAGCCGGCCGAGCGCCCCGGCACCGCTCGCGGCGCCGAACGCCTCGGCCACGCCCGCCGTGATCCCGCCCGGCGAGGCGGCCGCGACCGGCCCCCCGCGCCGGGCCGCGCCCTCCGCGAGCGCGTCCAACACCTCACGTACCAGGGGCTCCAGAGCCGCCGCGCCGCCCACGCCGCCCGACAACTCCGTGCCCGTCGCCGGTCGCAGTGCCCGCAGTGCTTCCTCGACGGCGGCGCCCAGCGCCTGAGTCGTCACGCCGCCCGCCCCGCGACACGGGAGGAGGACGCCTCGACGATCGCGTCCGTCAGCCTCTCCAGCACCGATTCCGCCTCCTCGTCCGTGATCACCAGCGGCGGCAGCAGCCGCACCGTCGACCCGAACCGCCCGCCCAGCTCCAGGATCAACCCCCGTCGCAGACAACCCTCCTGGACCCGCGCCGCCAGCTCCGGCGCCACCGGCCGGGACCCGCACGAGTCCAACGGCCCCTCCGGGTCGACGATTTCGACGCCGATCATCAGTCCTCGTCCGCGCACGTCGCCGATCAGCGGCAGTTCGGACCGCAGCCCCTCCAGCCGCGCCGACATCCGCGCGCCGACCGTCGCCGCCCGCTCCACGAGACCTTCGCCCGTGACGTACCGGAGCGTCGCCGCGCCCGTCGCCATCGCCAGCGTGTTGCCCCGGAACGTGCCGGTGTGCGCGCCGGGCAGCCACCCGTCGTACTCCTGGTCGTACACGATCACCGCCAACGGCAGCCCGCCGCCGATCGCCTTCGACATCACCATCACGTCGGGCACGACGCCGCTGTGCTCGACCGCCCAGTAGGCACCGGTGCGCCCGACACCGGTCTGCACCTCGTCCACGATCAGCGGGATGTCGCGCTCGCGCGTGATCCGCCGCATCTCGCGCAGCCACCCGTCGGGCGCGGGCACGGCCCCGCCCTCGCCCTGGACCGCTTCGAGGATCATCGCCGCCGGCCGTACGACGCCGCCCGACGGATCGTCCAGCAGCCGTTCGGTGTACGTCGCCGCCAGCTCCGCGCCGCGCTCGCCGCCGACGCCGAACGGGCAGCGGTACGCGTACGGGTACGGCAGCCGCGTCACCTCACCACCCGCCGCGCCCCCGCCCGGCACCGGCTCCTTGACGGCCACGCTGCCGGTCGTCGCCAGCGCGCCCGCCGTCATCCCGTGGTACGCCCCGGTGAACGCGAGCACCCCGCGCCGGCCGGTCGCCGTCTGTGTCAGCTTCAGCGCGGCCTCGACGGCGTCCGTCCCGGCGGGACCGCAGAAGTGCACACGGGCGCGGTCGGCGAACGCCTTCGGAAGCGTCCCGAACAGCGCGTCCGTGAAGTCGTCCTTCTCGGGCGTCGCGAGGTCGAGCACGTGCAGCGGGGCCCCGCTGTCGAGCGTGCGCTGGATGGCCTCGCGCACGACGGGGTGGTTGTGGCCGAGCGCGAGCGTTCCGGCGCCGGAGAGGCAGTCGAGATAGCGCCGGCCGTCGGTGCCCTCGATGGTCATGCCGTGGGCGCGGGCCGGGACGATCGGGAAGGAACGGGCGTACGTACGGGCGGACGACTCCCTGGCCCGCTGCCGCTCCAGGATGGAGTCGGCGGTGGCTTCCGCGGGTCGCCCGGCGGCGGACGGCGCGGCCGCGGGCAACGTGACAGCGGGAACGGTCATGGAACGGCTCCGGATGATGAGGGTGAGGAGGGAGAAGAGGCGTGGGCCCTGAAGACACGCCCCCGGAAAGACACGCCCTGTAGGACACGTCCCGAGGAGACACGCCCTGACGAGGCACGCCCTAGAGCAGCTGCCGCCCGGCGACCGGGTGCCCGAGGAAGGAGTGCATGGCGAACTCCCACCCGTAGGAACCGGCGTTGGGGAAGACGACGAGATCACCCGCGCGCACCCGCTCGACGAGGACGTCCCGAAGCAGGGTGTCCTCTGGTGTGCACAGCTCGCCCACGACGGTGACACGCGTATGTTCCGCGGCGGGCCTCGGACACTCCTCGCCCGCCTCCCACGCGTCGACGGGCAGGACTGCGACGTTGTGCACGATGTCCCACGAGGTGGGCAGCTGGAAGTGGTTGATTCCGCCACGCAGTACGGCGAACCACTCGCCGTACGAGGCTTTGACGTCCGTCACCTCGGCCGCGTACCAGCCGCAGTCCGCGACCAGGAACCGGCCGGGCTCCAGCACGACCTTCACCCCCACGGGTGGCTCGACGAGCGCGATGAGTTCACCGAACCGGGCCATGTCGAAGGGGGTCTCGCCCTCGAAGGCGACGCCTATGCCGCCGCCGATGTCGACGTGCCGCAGCTCGATGCCGGTAGCGGCTGCCGTGGTCACGCTCCACTCGACGCACCAACGAAGGTACGCCGCATGGGTGTCGGCGTCGAGGTTGTTCGACGCGGCGTGGATGTGGAAGCCGACGATGTCGAGGCCGGGGAGTCCGCGGGCGGCGTCGAGCACACCGGGTACGTCGGGCTCGGCGACACCGAACTGCGAGGGCGCGCCGCCCATGTGGAGCGAGCCGCTGATCGGGATGTCGGCCGGATTGACGCGCAGCGCGACGCGCGCGGTGACGCCTTCGGCGACGGCGATACGGCTGATCCGGTGGAGTTCCAGCAGGCTCTCGGCGTTGACGGCCTCGACGCGGGCGCGCACGAGAGCGGTGAGGACGGGCACGGACTTGGCGGGCCCGGCGGCGACGACGGCGGGGGTGCCCGTGAACCCGCCCGTCGCCAGGGCGAGTTCCAGCTCGGTCACGGACGCGACCTCGAAGCCGTCGACGTACGGGGCGAGGGCGCGGACGACGCCGGGGAAGGAGTTGGCCTTCACCGCGTAGTAGACGGCCGCCCAGTCGGGCAGCGCGGCCCGCAACTCCCGGGCCCGCGCGGCGGCGACCTCTCCGTCGTACACGTACGCCGACACGGGCTCGGCGCCGCGCGCCAGCTCCAGCAGTCGGCTGCGGACGGCGGCCGGCAGGACGTCCACGGGGTGGGCGACGAGCGGCGCGGCGGAGGGCGGGAACTGGACGGACACGACGGTTTCAACCTCGGTTGGGGGGTGGGGGATCGACCGGTTTCGGCTGGCGGCCCGCGGTATCAGGGTACGAGCGCCCCCTCCAGATAGACGGATCGGCCAAGAACGTCGACGGATGCCTTACAGTCCGGCCAATTGTTAGGCGAGCCTAACCTAATGCCTCGTCCGGGAGACTCCAAAGTAATCCATACGTGGGGGGAGATTTCCGGGCACCAGGACGGCACCCTTCATTTCCTCCGGAGGCTCCCCGACCACGAGCTGTCCGGACAGCCGATCTTGGGCCCGACGTGGGCCCCTGGACCCTTCGTAATGGGTCTCGCCCGTACATACCGTGGCGAGGTACGCGTCACGGCTGAACCCGGTGAGGGGCCGGACATCTAAAGCAGTTGCTGAAAGGTTTCTCCGTTGTCGGACTCACAGGGCCTGGCGTTCCAGGCCGGCACCCCAGGACACCGATGGGAGTTGCCGCGATCACTGGCCGCAACCCGGGTTCTGTTGTATTTGATGTTCGGGTTGACGCTGTTGGGTGGCGTGGGTGTGCTGGACTCGCTGCTGGGGCTGGGTTCGCGTGTGTCGGTTGCGGTGGCTGTGGCGGCGGTGTACGCGGTGGTGCCGGGTGTGGTGGCGGTGGTGCTGGCGGGGCGGTTGTGGACCGGGGGGAGGGTGGTGTGGTTCGCGTTGGTCGCTCTGCAGGTGTGGTTGCTGGTGGGTGGCGTCGTGAACTTGTACGGGGGTTCGGCACGGGGTGTCAGCCAGTTGCTGCTGCCGGGTGTGCTGCTGGGGTTGGTGGGTGTGGGGGCGAGCCGGTCGTGGTTCGCGCTGCCGGCGGAGGAGCGGGTGGTGAGGCCGCGGTGGACGTGGGAGCGGTTGCGCCGGGTGGCGGTGCCGTCGGTTCCGCATCTGATCACCTGGCGTCGTAACCGGGGGCAGTCGACGGTCGAGTACGTGGGCATGGTGGGCCTGGTCGCGCTCATCGTCGGGACCCTGTTGTTCAGTGGTGTGGCACCCGCGATTTCCGACGGGCTGCGGACGCAGGTCTGCAACATCCTGGGCGGCGACTGCGAAGCGACGACGGTCGCGGGCGACGGCAACAACGGCGGAGGAGACAACGGCGGCGGTAGCGCCAATGGTGGCGGGGGTTCGAACGGCGGAAGCGGTGCCAACGGCGGCGGTGGGAACAACGGCGGAGGCGACTCCGGCGGCGGTGACAACGGCGGCGGCGCCAACGGCGGGGGCTCCTCGTCAGGCGGCGGGTCCAACGGCGGTGGGAACAACGGCGGCGGCGGCGACTCGGGCGGCGATGACAACGTTGGCGGGGCCAGCGGCGGCGGTTCGAACGGCGGCGGTAGCGGGAACAGCGGCGGGGGCTCCTCCTCAGGCGGCGGGTCCGACGGCGGCGGCAACAACTCCGGCGGTTCGAACGGCGGAGGCTCCAACAACGGCGGTAGCTCCAACTCCGGCGGGTCGGACAGCGGCGGGTCAGACGATGACGATGACGACACCGGCGGCGCCTCCGGCGGCGGCTCCAACAGCGGTGGTTCCAACAGCGGCGGTTCCAACAGCGGCGGTTCGTCCGGTGGTGGCTCCTCCAGCGGCGGCGGGAACAACGGCGGCAACTCCTCCTCCGGCGGCTCCAACAGCGGCGGTTCGGATGACGACGATGACGACAACGGCGTCGTCGCCGGCGGCGGTTCCTCCAGTGGCGGATCCTCCAGCAACGGCGGCAGCTCCAACTCCGGCGGCTCGTCCGGCGGCAAAAGCTCCGGCGGCGGCTCCAGTGGTGGTGGTTCCAACGGCGGCGGGTCCAACGGTGGCGCCGGCTCCATCGGCGGGATGGCCAGTGGCGGGCTCATCGGTGGATTCACCAGTGGCGGACTGATCGGCGGCCTCATCGGCGGCGGCTCCTCCGGCGGTTCGTCCGGCGGTGGCTCATCCTCCGGCGGCGGTTCGAGCAGCGGCGGCTCCTCCGGCGGCAGTTCGTCCACCGGCGGGTCGGAGGACAACGACGACAACGACGATGACGAAGACGACGAGGACGAGGACGAGGAAAACGACTGCCTGGACGGCTCCAACGGCGGCGGCTCAAACGGCGGCAGCTCCGGCGGTGGTGACTCAGGCGGTGGTGACTCCGGCGGCGGTAACAGCGGAGGTGCGGTCTCCGGCGGCATCGGTGGGATCTCCGGCGGCGGTGGCGGGCGCCGCCTGATCTCCTGGGACGAGTCTCGTACGGACGTTGTCGTCCCTCCCACCCTGCGCGCAGCCGGCAGCGGGCGCTACGCACTCGCCTCGGCCGGTGGTGAGGTCGTCTACGCGGCCGGCTCCGGAGCCCCTTCCCCGCTGGGCTTGCTGGACGCGGTGTCCGGGTTCTCCCTCTCCGGCGTCGACACCTTCCAGGACGCGAAAGACAGGCTCCAGAACAAGATCGGACTCACAGACGAGCCGGTCCATCCGCCGCCGGACAAGCCGCAGGACGAACCCGAGGATGAGCCGGAGGACGAGCCCGAGGACGAGCCGGAGCCGGGCCCCGAGACGGAGGGGGACAGCTGCGGGCTCCGGAAGCCCAACCCTCACCCGGAGGTGGCGGCCGACCCCGACGTGAATACGTCGGGCATCCCGGACGAGGTGGTCTGGCGCGACAACGACAAGCCCCTGTACCGCTTCGACAACCGTCCCCCCAAAGAGATCTTCGTGAACGACTTCGAGCCGAAGGACCCGAAGTACTCGAATCTGTACGACTACGTCACGCAGAACACGGACTCGGCGTTCGTCGGGACGACGACGAACGACGAACCTGATCTGCAGTACGAAGCCAAGTACCGGTACGACATCGACGCGCCGGGCGGAATCGACGTCAACGCGACGTTCGGCGACAACAGTCGCTGGTCCAGCGAGAACGAGATCGCCTTCCCCGGCGGGATCGACTCCTCGTACATCAAGGGCGCCTGGACGCTCCAGGACGACGGCAGTTGGGGCGAGTACGTGGAGAACCCGTACTACGTGCCGCCGAACGAGCGGGACTGACAACCGCGGTCGCGCCGTACCGGCTACCGGCCGCTCACCACCGGGTCGTGGGATTCCCACGGCCCGGTGGGCCATTTTCCGGCGCGGCTCCGACGCGGCTCCGACGCGCCCACGGCGTACTCAGGCGTCGCACGCCCCGGACAGGACGTACGGCGATGCCTGCCGCTCGGTGGCTTCGATGAACTCCTGCAGCGTCCGGCGCGAACGCAGCAGCGTGTCGATGTGGTCGTCCAGTCCCCGCTGGCGTGCCCGAAGCATCTCCAAGACGTCGTCGCACGGCATGAGTTCGGGCCCCACGCCGGTCGCGCAGGGCAGCAGGAACGCGATCTGCTCCGTCGAGAGGCCCGCTTCGAGCAGCCTTCTGATCTGTGTCACGGTCACGACGGCATCGCTCCCGTACTCGCGGTAGCCGTTGGCGCCGCGCTCCGGTTCGAGCAGGCCCTGGGCCTCGTAGTACCGCAATTGATGAGCGTTGACGCGCGTCCGCCGGCTCAGCTCCCCGATCAGCATGTCGGCTCCCCCTTGACCTTCATATCGGTATGAACGTTGAGGATTCTGTCACGCGCACCCCAGCCATACCGAGGAGCGAAGAATGAACGCTGCCGCACCCGTGACGGTCGTCGGCCTGGGCCTGATGGGCCGGGCGCTGGCCGAGACGTTTCTCCACGAGGGCCACCCCACAACCGTGTGGAACCGTACGGCGGCCAAGGCCGAACCGCTGGTCGCCAAGGGCGCGAAGCTCGCCGATTCGGTCACCGACGCCGTCGCGGCGAGCCCGCTCGTGGTCGTCTGCGTGTCCGACTACGACGCCGTCCACGCGCTGCTCGACCCGCTGGGCGACGTACTCGACGGCCGCGTCCTGGTGAACCTGACGTCGGGCACGTCCGAGGGAGCCCGCGCGACGGCCAAGTGGGCGGCGGGGCACGGCAGTACGTACCTCGACGGCGCGATACTGGCGGACCCGGACGGCGTCGGCACGGCGGACGCCGTCATCCTCCACAGCGGGCCGCGCGCGGCCTTCGAGGCGCACGAGCCGACCCTCAGGCTTCTCGGCGGGGGCACGACGCACCTCGGCGAGGACCACGGTCTGTCGTCGCTGCACGACGTGGCGGTGCTGGGCCTGATGTGGGGCATCCTGAACAGCTTCCTGCAGGGCGCCGCCGTGCTCGGCGCGGCGGGGGTGGACGCCTCGACGTTCGCGCCGCTCGCGACCCGGAGCATCAAAACGGTGGCGGACTGGGTCGGCGGCTACGCGGAACAGATCGACACGGGCGCGTACCCGGCCGTCGATGCCACGCTGGACACCCATGTGGCGTCGATGGGCCACCTCGTCCACGAGAGTGAAGCCCTCGGCGTGAGCGCAGAGTTCCCGAAGTTCATGAAGTCCTTCGCGGACCGGGCCGTGGCGGCCGGTCATGGCGGCGAGGGTTACGCGACGCTGATCGAGCAGTTCCGCAAGCAGTCCAAGCCCGCCAAGCCCTCGGAAGAACGGGATCAACAGACATGACCTTCAACCCGCGCACGCTGCTCGCGGCGAGCCGCCTCGGCGTCCTCGCCACGATCAAGTCGGACGGCCTGCCGCAGCTGTCCCCCGTGATGCCTTTCTACGACGAGGAGGCCGGCGTCCTCCACGTATCGATGACGGAGGGCCGCGCGAAGACGACGAACCTGCGCCGGGACCCCCGGGCCGCCCTGGAGGTCACCAGCCCGGACGGCTGGTCCTGGGCGACGGCCGAGGGCCCGGTCACCCTCACGGGCCCCGGCACCGACCCCCACGGCCCGGAGGTCGAGGCCCTGGTCGACTACTACCGCCGCGCCTCCGGGGAACACCCGGACTGGGACGAGTACCGCGCGGTGATGGTGTCGGACCGCCGCGTCCTGATGACGATGACGGTGGACCACGTGTACGGCGCGAAGATCGCCTGACGGCGGGGCACCGGCGGGGTGATCAGCAGCCCCCCACCCACAGCGAGCTGATGTTGTCCTCCCGGTTGTACTGGACCGTGTCACCCCGCCAGTTCCCCACCGCCCACGTGGCGCCGTCGCGGTTGATGTTCAGCCACGTGCAGAAGGTATTGCCGGTCCTGTTCCACACGGAGGAGATCTTGTCGTTCAGCCGAAAGTCACGAAGGTCGTCGGACCCCAGCTGGAAGCGCGCCATGTCCCCCCACCCGCCTCTGTCCTCCCAGGCACAGAACCAGCCGACGGGACAGTCCTGATACGCGGTGATCGTCGCGGCCGTTTCGGGACTCGCGGGGGACGCCTGCGCACTGGGCGTGGATGCCATGGCCACGACCGCGGCGAGTGAGAGCGCGGCAGAGAGTCCGGTGAACCGTCGCATGATGGATGCCTTTCCTTCGATTCCCGCAATGCCGGGATGTCCGGACATTGCTTCGATCTACGTTGTCTCCTCGAATTCGCAGTTGCCAATGCGGTGGCGTCGGCGCGATGGTGTGCTCACGGGGGCGCACGGAGGTGCGCCGCCGAGGGTACGACGCGAAGATCGCCCGACTGCGGGGCCGGCGCTTCAGCTAGGCCCGGCCGGGGCCCCGAAGATCCGACGACGGGCGTCGTCGTGCGGGATACCGGGGCCGGTCTCCCCGCGTTCCTTGCTCGCCAGATACTCCGCGGTGACCCGCTGATATTCGAGCTCTTCCAGCTCGGCCGGAGCCTGGCGGGCGAGTGATCCGAGCTTGTTGCGCGCCTCGGTGAGGGGATGGGCCGGCGGCCAACAGTCCGGGCACAGCGAGTGCCCGCGCCTCTCAGCCACAACCGCCTCCGAGCCCGTGTCCTCTTGGGCTGCCGCTCGTTGCGGATGGCCGGAGGTGATTACCGTATGAAGGGTGATCGGCAGCCGAAGTCGGATGTCGAAGCGGCGACGCGTGAGTGGTCGTTCGTCATGTACCCCGAACACGAGCCGACGCAGGAGCAGTCCGACCGTTTCGACCGTGCGGACGCCCTCGCCGGCGGTCAGGTCGGCTGGGAGCAGGATCAACAAGGCACGCGTTTCCCCTGCGTAGTGCGGGCTCCCCAGCTGGAAGCGGCCGTGGCCTGGGCCGTTGAGCGGCTGGGTGAACTGGGGTTGCCGATCGCGCGGGTCGAGACGACCGAAGGCGGGGAGACCCCTCTCCGGTAGCGGTCGGCGCGACCCGGCACTACGCACCACCCGAACGCTCCTCCGGCGGACGGTAGTCCGGGCACAGCGAGTGCCCGCACTCGCACGGCGGCCAGCGGTGGACGGCGTCCCCGGGGAGCAGCGGCTCCTCGGAACGGCGCCCGTCCGTACGGACCACCAGGACGCCGTCCGTGCCGAACCGCTCCGTCAGCCGCGCCAGTTGCCTGCGGGCGTTGCTCTGCGTCATTCCGTACCTCGCCTCAATCGGTGGAGCACGCGCTCCAACAGCTCCCGGGTGACGGGGTCATAGACGCGCGGCACACCCTCGGGCACGAGCCGCCAGAAGCCTCCGGCATGGATGGCGGCTTCAAGTTCCGCCGTGCCGGGGTGTGTTGGGGCGGGCCGCTCGGGTCCCTGTTCGCACATGGAGGGGTGCGCCTTCCGTCATCGCGTCATTACCGTCTGTGCATCAAGAATCGGCCGTCGCGCGTACGCTGAACAGGGAGGCCGGTTGGACAGCCGTGGCTGTCCCAAGACCGTTCGGGGATACGTATGACCGTCGAAAACGAGACCGTCGAGCACGCCGATCCGACGCTGTCGCCTCTCGCCCACTTCGGCTGTGAGGTACGGCTGGAACGCGAACGTCTCGGCATGTCGCGCAGCGAGTTGGGCAAGGAGGCGCACTGCGGCTACTCGCTCGTCGCGAAGATCGAAGCGGGCGATCGCGTTCCGGCGCTGTCGTTCGCGGAGACGTGCGACCGGGTGTTCCCGTACTCCAACGGCCGTTTCGAACGGCTGTGGCCGCTGGCGTTGCGCTGGGCGTTCCCGCCGTGGTTTCGGCGGTACGTCGAGCTCGAATGGACCGCGACCAAGCTGCAGATGTTCCACCCGCTGCTACTCCCCGGGATCGTCCAGACCGAGGAGTACGCACGGGCCGTACTCCAGGCCGGGCGTCCGACCAACCTCGACGACCTCGTCACGGCACGGATGGAGCGCCAGCGCATCCTTGAGCGGGAGAGGCCAACACGGCTTTGGCTTGTGCTGAACGAGGGGGTCCTGCGGAACACGGTGGGCGACGCAGCCGTCATGTCGAAGCAGCTCAGGCGCCTTCATGAGCTGGCTCAGTGCCCCCCGCACGTCGTGCAGATCGTGCCGACCCAAGGGAACAACCACCTGGCGGCCAGCCCCTTCGGCCTGCTGTCCTTCAAAGAGGGCTCGGACATCGTTCACGTCGACGGGTTTCCACGCGGCTACCTTCTGGCCGACATCGACGACGTGACCCTGGCGAACGATGCCTATGATCTGCTCAAGTCAATGGCCGCACCGCCGGATGAGTCGGCAGACATGATCGACTCCATCTCAAAGGACTGCTACTCATGATCGAGCCCACGCACATCCCGGAAGAGAACTGGCGGAGTTCGAGTTACAGCCAGAGCAACGGCGGCGAGTGCGTCCAGATGGCCGTCGGGATACCCGGTGTCGTCCCTGTCCGCGACAGCAAGCAGCCGTTGGGACCCGTCCTCGCCATCTCCCCCACCGCCTGGGCCGGCTTCGTCGCGTACGCCGCCGAGCACTAGCCACTGACGGAGGGACCGCTCCCATGAACGCGCCAGAACGCATCCCCAACCGTGCATGGCGCAAGTCCAGCTACAGCGGCACCGGTGGCAACAACTGCCTTGAATGGGCCCCCGCCCACATCCCCACCACCGGCACCGTCCCGGTCCGCGACTCCAAGGACCCCGCCGGCCCCGTCCTCACCCTCACCCCCACCGCCTGGACGGACTTCGTCGCGTACGCCGCCGGCGAAGGCACCCAGTAGGACCGGACCCCGCCCGTCATACAGGGCCCCGCGCGGTCACGAGCAGTGTGCCGAGCCTGTCGGGCACGGGGGCGGGTAGCACGTCGGCGGTGACGCCGGTGAAACCGTGCCTCTTCAGGAGGTCCGCCCACATCTGGGGCGCGTACTGCCAGCGGAGTACGGTCAGTTCACCGCCGCGGCCCTCCAGCCACGGGCCGCCCATGGGTTGCGGCCCGTACGCGCCGGGGGCCGGCTCCGCCTGGCTGAAGGCGAAAACACCACCAGGCGCGAGCCTCTTGGCGACCAGGGGAAACAGACGTTCCGGATCGGTGAACCACACCGCGCCCCAGACGGAGTAGACGGCGTCGTACGTGGCGGTGTTCGTCGCGAGGTGTTCGGTCGCGTCGGCGTGGACGAAGGTCAGGCGGGGCTCGTCCCTCCACCAGGTACTCGCGCGGGCCACCTGCACGGGTGAGAGGTCCACACCGGTGACCTCGACGCCTTGACGAGCGAGGCAGACCGCCTCTTTGCCCTCCGCCGGTCCCAGATCCAGTGCGGTCGCCGGTCGGCCGAGCCGTTCATGGTCCGGGCCGTGGCCGGGATACTGCGTCCACTCGAAACGTCCGACCACGGGCCGCGGCTGTTCCCCGGCCTCCCGGTGTGGCATGTACGTGTCCCAGTACTCGGCGGGAGTCTGTGGCGCACGGGGCATGGAGCACCTCGGAGTGGTCGGTGAGGCTCATCGAGCTGGTCACCGTACCTGCGCCGTCCTGCCGTCCGCGGGGGAATGAGCCACCGCTGTCCGCGATCGAACTCGTGAGAACCCGTGAGAACCCGAAGGCGCTCACGGCACCTTCGGGCACGATCTCCTGTGGCCGCTCAGTGGCAGTTCGCCCCCGGACGGCACGGGCCGCACTTGCCGTAGTCGGCTTCCCACAGCTTCCAGTCGACGCCGAAGCCGTTGTCGGCCAGGATCTGCGCGGTCCGCTCGACGGATCCGTCGTACTTGAAGTCGATCTCAGGAATGTGTTCCAGGAACCGTCCGCCGAAGTTCCGGTGGCAGAACTCCCGGTAGTTGCGGGTGTCGAGGATGAAGACATGGACGGCGATGTCGACGGTGCGCCCGCAGCACATCTCCAGACCCTGGCCCCACTTCTCCATGGCCGTGATCAGGTAGGAGACGGCGGCGTGGAAGAGCCGTGTCGCCATTACCTCGTCGAACGGGTAGTCCCTCATGAGGAGCTGGATCTCGCGGTCCCAGACCTCCGGTTTCACATAGTCGCGGGGATCACGGAGCGTGGTCCTGACGGCAGTTGCCATGCTGGCCTCCGATGCGCCCGAACTCCGCCCGGTGGCCGAGTTCGCCCTCTCACAACACCGCCAACCGGCCCGCCGCGGTGATCAGTTGGCGTCTCGCGGAAGCCGTTTGCAGAACGTGCACGCGCCGTGTACGACTCGCACCGGACCGGTTACGTTGAGCAGGCAGCCCTGCCGGAAAATGGCGAGTGGAGGCCCGGTGCGTGCCGATCAGTTGTGGAACTCGGGCGCGGTTCGCACGCTTGTGGCCGCTCAAGATCCGGGAGGTCTGATACGGCTGGGTCGCCTGGGTCACGGGTGGCATCAGGCCGAACTGGGCAACCGCATTGGGTGTTCCGCGTCGACCGTTTCACGGCTGGAGCAGCAGGGGCGACGCGCCGATCTGGATCTCGTCCGGCACGCCGCCCGGGAGGTGGGCATGCCGATGTATGTCCTAGCCGCGTCTCTCGGTCTTGTGGTGTCTCCGGCCACTAGAGTTGCGCCGGATTGGCCACGTTGTCCCGAGGAGGACCCGATGCGCCGCCGCTCACTGCTCGCCGCCGGCCTTGCCGGTCCCGCCGCGCTTCTCGGCGGCCTGGACGACGCTTTCGCCAGCATGCCCGATCCCACCGGTTCGTCGGCACCGTTGGACGGCCGTCTGGAAGTGGCCAGGGCGCACTTCGATGCCGGTCGCCACGACAAGCTTCTGGCGGCCCTCCCCGGGCTTCTCGCTGACGCCCATCACGTTGCGCGGACCCGCGAACCTCTGCCCCTCGCCCGCCTGTCGGCGACCTACAGCCTGGCCAGTCAAGTACTCACGAAGATCGGTCGGTACGAGCAGTCCCGGCTGAGCGCGGACCGGGCGACCGTGTACGCCGACTGGTCCGGGTCGCCACTTGTCGCCGCAGCGGCGGCCCGCGAATTGAGCATCGTGCTCCGCCACCAGGACCAGCCCGTGTCGGCTCAGCGGCATATCCTCGATGCCGTCTCGAAGGTCGAAGAGACGGGCCTACGGACCGACGCCCAGGCCGCCGCGTACGCACAGATGCTGTGCACGACCTCGTACACCGCCGCTCGTGCCGGCGACAGGGACCAGGCAACGGCCATGATCCATGCCGCCACCCTGGCGGCACGCGCCCTGCCCCGGGAGGCCCCTACCGGCCGTCTCTTCCCCATCACCCCGGCCGCCGTCGACCTCTACGCCGTCGGAGTCCATTGGGCTCTGGGCGACGCGGGAGCGGCACTCGAAGCAGGTCGCCGGCTGCGGACCGAGCAGTTCCCCACAGCCGAGCGCAAGGGCCGCATGCACACGGACCTCGCCCGTGCGTGGTGGCAGTGGGCGAAGCCCGAGCAGACAGCAGTTGAGTTGCTGGCCGCCGTTCGCGTCTCTCCGGCGGAGGTCCGTGACCGCCCGGCGATCCGGAACATCGTCACCGATCTCCGTACGCGCCACGCTCAGGTTCCCGGAGTACGAGCACTGGTCGCGGCCGTCGGCGTCACTACCTGACAGGGCCGTACATCCGCACCTGACGGCGCCCCCAAAGAGTGTGCCGCGCCTCCGGGGCTGAGGGGTCCCCCGAGGCGCGGCGGTCAGCGGCCCTGGTACGACGGTCCGTCCGTGCGTATCGGGCCGAGTACGGGGATCGCGCCCAGGACCTCGATCGGGATCACCGCTCCGGTGTCCGTGGCCTCCGGGCGGGTCAGGTGGATCGCCAGGTTCGCGATCTGCTGGGCGCGGTGGGCGCGGCCCTGGCGGGGGAGGTCCTGGGGGGTTCCGTAGGTGATGACGTTGACCGTGACGTCCGAGCCGCGGCACTCGTGGACCAGGTGCCACGCCAGGCTCATCAGGTCGGCGTGCGGGGCGCCGCCCGCCAGGGCGGAGCCGCGGCCCAGGCCCTTCGTGGAGGCGATCAGGACGATCCGGCCGTGGCCGGCCTCGCGCATGCCGGGGAGTGTGCGGCCGATGATCGCGTTCGCGCGGGCCCGGGTGCCGGCCGCCGCCGCGAGGGAGGACTCCTCGCCGTGGCGGTCGTGCCGGTCGGCGTCCACGACCAGGACGTCCACGACTCCGTGGCCGGTTTCGAACTCCGAGACGGCGGCGTCCAGTTGAAGGCCGTCGCTCACGTCGCACCGTACGTTGTACAGCTCGTCGGGAGGCGTCCCGCGCTCGTAGAGGAACCCGACCCAGTCGTCCTGACGGGCGTACGCGGCGGCCACGCTCTCGGCGCTCCCGCTCGCCCCGCTGACAACCAGCACCGAACGGCTCACGTCTGCCACTCCCCCACTGTGCGTGACCTCGCGGTCGCGCAAAGAAACCTGCGGCTCGGCGCTCGTCGGCCGGTACCAGGCGGTCCATCTGCGGGCGCGCGCGGGCCGCGGCAGGCGATGACCGGCGGCGGCACTCGCCGTATGAGCGCCCGCCGCGTGGGCTCCCCCGTGACGCGCGCCGGCGTGGGCCGGAGTGGTGGTGTCGTGCGCGGGCTCATCGGATGCGGCACCCCTCAATGCGTCCACTGCAGCCTCTCCAAGACGTCCAGGACGGGCTGGTCGGAGCCCATCGGGCCGTACCCACCGGACAGCGATACGAGCGTCGGTACGCGTTTCAACCGGATCAATCGGACGCTCACGGCTGCGCGCTGAGGCAGGGCGCCTCGGCCGGGAGGGTGGCCGAGGCCGCCCAACTGCCTTGCTGCGCGACGATGTTGACCGGGGCTCCGCACCGCTTCGTCAGGACCTCGGCCAGCCTCACGCAGTCGTCGCCGACGACATCAGCACCGGCCTGGTCCACCGGACCGCCCTGCGACGGCACCGTCGCCACTTCGCCGGGCTCGGGCATCGTGTCCAGGATCGTGACGCTGACTCTTATGGCGACGCCGTCCTCCGGTCCGGACCGCTTCGTCACTCCGAGGTAGTAGCCGCTGACTCCGACGACACTCATGGCGTGCCCGGCCAGCTGAGCCGCGACCTCTTCGCAGGCCACGATCTTCGCCTCGGGCCAGCCGAGGCCGACCAGTTCCTTGCGGACGATGCGGCGCGCGACCTGGATCTGCTCCGGAACGGCCGGTAGTGAAACGTGCATGGCATCGGTTCTCCGTAGCCCCCCGCCTCTCACGCTCGATCAGCGTGCCGGCGGGGTCGGTTCCCGACCCTGGCGCGGCGGTCTGGGGGGTGCCGCGTAGGGGAACTCCGTGTTCCATCGTAGCCACGACCCGGACACTCTGCAACGTGACAGAGTTCCGATCGGCGGTATCGTGGTGCGCGCTGAAGGAGAGGAAAAGACCCTCCCCACCCGCGGACGCGAGGAGGGCCCGGTGAGTCAGCCACGATCCGGCCCTACGGTCGCTTTGCGGTGTTTCGGAGCAGATCTGCGCCGTCGGCGCGAAGGCGCCGGCATGACGCTCCAAGGCGTCGCGGAGGCGATCAAGAAGGACCGGGCGACCCCGGCTCGCTGGGAGAACGCGGAGACGGTGCCGAATCCGCGCATGGTCGCCGTGCTGCTCGACCTCTACGGCACGCCCATCGCCGAGCGCGCCGAGGTCCTTCACGCGCTGGACGAGGCGAAGAAGCCGGGGTGGTGGCACCCCTGGCGCGAGGTCGCAGAGGTCGGCGTCATCGATCTGGAATCCGCGGCGACCGGCATCCGCTCGTACGCGCCGGGAGTGCTGCCCGATCTGCTCCAGACCACGGAGTACGCGGAAGCCCTGATGAGTCTTCGGAACCCGTACGAGGACCCCGCCGTACGGCGCCTTCGGCTGGAACTGCTGGAGGCCCGCAAGGAGCACACCATCCGAGGCGGACCCGGCGGCGCGAACAACGAGGACCGGGCCGGTCTGTGGGTGCTGCTGGAGCAGGCCACCCTGCGGCGCAGAGTGGGCGGATCCGGGGTGATGGCCCGTCAACTGGACTATCTTGAAGCCCATATCGCCGATGTCGGTTCGTCGGTGGCCATCCAGGTCATTCCGCCCGGCGTACCGCACCCGCTGGCCATCAGCCTCTGCGGCCATCTCGAAATTCTCCGCTTCAAGGAGTTCGGGATGGGTGAGAGGCTGATTCAGATCGGTCTCCACCCGGCCATGACGCTCATCACCGACGACTCCGACGCAGTGGAGAACTACCGAATGGCGGTGGATGTGACCAGTGGATACGCGCCACCTCGTTTCACCCCTCTGCCCCTGACGAGTAAGGACTTCGGATGAGCGACTCCGTACGCCCCGGAACCAATGTCATGCCCACCCTCCCCAACTCCGCGCGGATCTGGAACTACGCCCAGGGCGGCCAGGACAACTACCAGGTGGACCGGGATCTCTGCGATGTCATGCTGAACGCCTTCCCGGAGATCAAGACCGCGGCCATGGAGTCGCGCGCCTTCCAGGAGCGGGTGGCGGACTACGTCGTCCGCGAGGGCGGGGTCCGCCAACTCCTCGATCTCGGCACGGGCATTCCCACCGCGAGCGCCACCCACGGCATGGCGCAGAAGGCGGCCGCGGAGTCGCGCGTCGTCTACGTCGACAACGACCCCGTCGTCCTCAACCACGCCAGTTCACTGCGGAGTTCACCCGAAGGCAAGATCCACTATCTCCAGCAGGACTTCCGACTGGTGGACAAGGTCCTCGAAGGCGCGTCGAAGACGCTGAACCTGGACGAGCCCGTCGCCCTCCTGGTGCTCTCCACCCTCGGACACTTCCCGCCCGCCGAGGCGGCCGACCTCGTCGAGCAGTACACGAGCCGCCTCGCCTCCGGCTCGTACCTGGCGGTGTGCGACACGATCGAGACGCCCGGCGTGCTCAAGATGCAGGAGCACTACCTGGCGGCCGACCCCGAAGGGGCCTATCTCGCCCGTACGCCCGACCAGATCGCCGCCTGCGCCCGCGGACTCGACCTGCTCCCGCCGGGCCTGCGCCCGCTGCCGGAACTTCTCGTACCGGCCGGGAAGCCGGTCCCGGACGGGGCGGCCGACTGCGTCCAGTGGGGGTTCGTGGCGGTCAAGCCGTAGGGCGATCAAGCTGTAGGGCAGGCGATCAGGCCGTGGGGCGTACCGGTCGCACGGAGCGGGCGGACAGACTGTCCGCCCGCCCGCCCCCTCCGTACCGCCGTACGACCCGACGGTCAGCCGGCCGCCGCCACCTCCGTCGTGCGGCGCGGGCGCAGCAGGACCGTCGCCACCACGGCGGCCAGGAGCATGATGCCCATCGCCACCAGCAGGCCGACGCCGAAGCCGTCGACGGTGCCCGCCGTCACGGCGTCCGGACCGGAGCCGTGGGTACGCAGATACGCCGCCGTGGCCGTCGTCGCGACCGTGTTGAACAGCGCCGTGCCCACCGCACCGCCCACCTGCTGCCCGGCGTTGAACGCGGCGGACGCCGTCCCCATGTCCGCGTAGCTCACCTCCGCCGTCGCCAGACTCGTCGCGGCCGTGAGGACGACGCCGAGGCCCAGGCCGATCAAGAGCTGCGCCGGGGTCAGATACAGGGCCAGTACGTGCTCACTGTCCGCCTCCAGGAAGGAGAGGATCAGCAGCCCGGCGGCCATGGCGAGCAGGCCGGGGACCATCAGGGCCCGGATGCTCACACGGGACAGCAGGCGGCCCGCGATCAGCATCGAGCCGATCAGGGACCCGACGACCAGCACCATGATGGTGAGACCGGCCTCGACGGGCGAGTAGCCGAGGACGGTCTGCGCGTAGTAGCTCAGGAACAGGAAGCAGCCGAAGAGCGCGGCCAGCATCAACGCGGAGACGAGGAACGCCGCGCCGCGCGCCCGGTGCCTCAACACCCGCACCGGCAGCAGGGGTTGGCGTACGCGCGCCTCGACCGAGCCGAACATGACGAGCAGCGCCACGCTCGCGAAGAGCAGCACGAGCACCAACGGGTCGTCCCAGCCGCGTGATTCGGCCTGGCTCAGGCCGTAGACGAGCGCGGTGAGGCCGCTGACGCTGAGCAGTACCCCGGGGATGTCGAGCCCACGGATGTCGAACCCGGCACCGGACCCTCTACGGTTGCCCGTTCCTTCGTCACGGCGTACGTACGGCAGGCCGAGCAGCGCGACCGCCGCGATGGGCACGTTGACCCACAGGCACCACCGCCAGTCCAGGAACTCCGTGAGCACCCCGCCGGCCAGCAGCCCGACCCCCGAACCGGCCGCCCCCATCGCGCCGTACACCCCGAACGCCTTCCCCCGCTCCTTCGGATCGGTGAACGTCAGCGTCAGCAGCGACAGTGCCGCCGGGGCCATGGCCGCCGCGAAGACGCCTTGCAGCGCGCGGGCGCCGAACAGCACGCCGGTGCCGTTCGCGGCGCCGCCCAGCGCGGACGCGGCGGCGAAGCCGATGAGACTGATCAGGAACGTACGGCGGTGGCCGACGAGCCCGCTGATCCGGCCGCCGAGCAGGAGCAGGCCGCCGAACGGCAGGACGTAGGCGATGATCGCCCACTGCCGGTCACCGTCCGACATGCCCAACTCGCTCTGCATCGAGGGCAGCGCGATGTTCACGATCGTGCCGTCCAGAACGATCATGAGCTGGGCGAGGGCGATCACCATGAGCGGCCACCAGCGCCTCGGATCCGGCGCCCCACCCGCCGTCTCCGCCCCGGTCTCTGCCGCCGTCTCTTCCGCCCTCTCTCCCTCGGGCCCCTGTTTCTGATCTTGCTGGCGCATGCGTCTGCCACCCCTCTAGTACGACGTACCAGTACCAGTACGTTGTTCCGGTCGAGCGCCATACTAGGCTCTCGGCGACACCGGTGAAGCGGAGGTACGGGCCATCAAGGGCAAGCAGAGCGGCCAGAAACGCCAGGTCACAGGCCGTGCGGGCGGCGCGAAAAGTGTCTGGCTGCGGGAGTCGCGGGCCGCGCGCGAGCAGCCCCCGCTGACCCGCACGCGCATCGTGGAAGAGGCGGTGGCCCTGCTGGACGAGGAGGGCATCGACGGTCTGACCATGCGCCGGCTGGCCGAGCGGATCGGCTCCGGTGTCACCACGCTGTACTGGCACGTCGACACCAAGGACGACGTCGTCGACCTCGCGCTCGACGCGATCCTCGGCGAACTGCCGCCCGCGCGCCCGGCCGATACCGGTGACACCGAGTGGCGCGCCGCCATCGTCGCGCTGCTGGTCGACTGGCGTACGACGATGCTCCGCCACCCCTGGTCGGCGGCGCTGCTCCAGCGCCCGACCCTGGGCCCGAATCTGCTCGCCCGGATGGAGTTCCTGCAGGCCACCCTCGTACGGCCCGGCTTCAGCGGCACGCATCTGCACGCCGCCACGTGGACGCTCTACGACTACCTGATGGGCGCGACGGTCGCGCGGGCCAGCTTCCAGATGTCCGCCGAGGACCGCGAGACGGCTCAGCAGCGGCTACGGGACCGGAGCGACGAGTACCCGACGCTCAGCGCGAACGAGTACATGCTGGAGGACGACTGGGACGGCACGTTCCTGACGGGCCTGGGGTATGTGCTGGACGGGATCGCGGCGGCCGAGAAGCGCTGAGGCGGCGAGCCACGGCCGGGCGGCGTTGGTCGTTCGCGATCCGCGAAACAGGCACGGCCACCTCGTGCCCATGCCTAGTCTCGGCTCTGTGATCACTACTTGGGAACCCACCGCGGCGGGCGTGCTGCGACTGCCCTCCGGCCGGCTCATACGTGGCCGGGGACTCCGGCACCCCCTCCCGGCCGGTCCGACGCCGGCTTTCGCGCTCTATCTGCTGCGCAAGGAGCCGCCGTCGGTCGAGTGGGAGTCCCGCTGGGTCCGCTGGCCCGACTTCCGGCTGCCGGCCGACCGGGCCGGGGCCACGGAATCGCTTCGTGAGGCGCTGGCCCGGGCCGGGGACGAACGCGTCGAGGTCGCCTGCGGCGGCGGACGCGGACGTACGGGTACGGCGCTGGCCTGTCTCGCCGTCCTCGACGGAGTGCCGAACACCGAGGCCGTCGCCTATGTGCGCGAGCACTATTCGCGGCACGCGGTCGAGACTCCGTGGCAGAAGCGCTACGTGTCGCGCTTCGCGTAAGCACGCGCACTTCACTTCGGGTCGGGCCGGCCTCGGGTCGGTTTCGGCTCGGGTCGGCCCAAGTCAGCTCGGCTCGGGTCGGGTCAGCTCACCACCGCGCCCGACGCCAGCAGCAGATCCGGCAGCGTGCCCTCGAAGTCCGGGATCAGGCGCAGTGCCAGTGCCCAGCCCTCCGGGTTGTCCGCCAGGTGTTCGGCGGCGAGCGCGGCGACCGCGCGGCGGGTTTCCCGTATCTCCTCGGTGGCGGGCGAGTCCCCCGGCGCCAGCGCCCTGGTCAGGAAAGCGACCGTCGCCTGCGCCGGGAAGCCGGTCCGCACCACCTCGGGCAACGTGACCTGGCCGAGGTGGTGCGCCCTCTCCAGCCAGCGGCAGCCGCCGTTGTCCACCCGCAGCGGAAGCTTCTTGAGCATCTCCGACGCGGTGGGCGGCTTCGCCCCACGGCGGGGCCGGTACTCCGGGTGCGACAGACGCAGACCGGCGTCGGCCGACTCCGCCGTGAGCGCGGGCGGGCAGCCGTCCAGTTCGGCCAGGCGGACGAGGAGCCGGTCGTGCAGGGGCTTCACACCGTGGCCCGCTTCCAGTTCCGCCCAGGGGACGGGTCCCGGGCCGATCTCCTCCTCGAAGAGGTCGAGGGCCTTCTGCAAGTCGTCCCTCTCGATGCCCGCCCCCTTGTCGCACAGGAAGTCCGCCCGCCCCGCCGGTCCCGCGGCGGCCTCGAACGCGGCCCGCAACAGGGCCGGTCCGTCCGGCTCGACCTCGGCCTCGGTGTCGGTGTCGGTGTCGGTGTCCGCGTCCGCGTCCAGCGCCGTACGCCCCGCCGCCAAGGTCTTCGGTGACAGCGGGTGCTTGGACTGCTTGCGGCCCGGGAAGTCGGTCTCGTCCAGCAACTCCCTCACCGCCTCCGGGCCGTGGCGCTCCCAGAGCCGTACCAGCATGAGGATTTCCAGCGCGGGCGTGTGGATCTTCGCCCGGGGCGTGCCCAGCAGGATCCGGCACAGCAGCGGGTCGCCCGAGTCGGCGCAGGCCAGCAGCCAGGGTCGCCGCGCGCTCTCCCGCACGCCGTCCGTCAGGGACTCCGTCAGCGGAAGCCGGTCGG
Source organism: Streptomyces sp. NPDC057307 (assembly GCF_042667665.1). Lineage (NCBI taxonomy): Bacteria > Bacillati > Actinomycetota > Actinomycetes > Kitasatosporales > Streptomycetaceae > Streptomyces > Streptomyces sp. NPDC057307. Next base: position 198,438 of record NZ_JBHUZM010000001.1, read on the forward strand.
CGGCCGGGGTGTCGGCGGAGGCGCCGTCCTGCCAGCGGCGGCCGGAGAGGATATGGCGGCGCTGGGCGGTGGTGAGGTCGGTGTTGAGGAAGAGCGCGGCGTTGACCTCGGGGTCGTTGTACGGGATCAGCTCCTCGATCACCTCCGGCGCGGTCTGCCAGTCCGACGCGATACCGGCGAGGACGGACGGGCCGCGCGACTGGACGATGTGTGCCCGCAGTTCGGGGCTCGGCCGGTGCCACAGCAGCAACTGCTGGATGGCACGCCCGTCCATGTGCTCACCGAGCCCGCATCGCGTCGGGTGATCGGCCGCGTCGTAGAGGCGCAGCCACGCCGCCCGGCCGCCCGACTGCGGACGGCTCGGGAATTCCGGCCCCACCGGCTTCGGCCAGGTCTTGCCACGGTGCTTCGGTGTCTCGGCGAGCGCGGCGTCGACGAGTTCGGAGACGGTGCCGGCGAAGCGCGGTAGCAGCGCGTACACCGCACGCCAGGGCGCGAAGTCCGAGCCCAGCCGCGCCACTTGGGCGGCGAGGGCGGCTCGTACTCCCGCGTGGTTGTCCGGCAGCGCGCACAGGACCTTGCGGGCCGGGCCGACCTCCCGCAGGACCCGGTCGACCGGGAACGCGCCGGAGGAGACACCGGGACGCAGGAGGCGGGCGAATGCCTCCCCGTCGGCGGACTCGTGCGCGGCGGTGGTCAGCATCGACGGGCCCGCGCCGTCTCCGGTTTTCTCGAACGCGCTCAGGGTCAGTTCCTCCGGGCAGCCCGGGTGCGCCCACAGAATGCGGAGCCGTCCCACGTAGAACGGGTCGGCACGGTGTTCCGCGGCCAGTTCGTCCCAGTCCAGTGCGTCTGGATCCGCCGGCAGGTCTATGTCGCCGAAGAAGGACGTGTCCCGGAGGTCCCCGATCAGTGCCTTCGTCGTCCCGGGCTTGCGTCGCCACGTCGGGTGGGTCTTCGGCGGGGTGTTGTTCACCGGGCGGGCGTTGACCGGCAGACGGGTGGAGACGCGCTTCGCCCGGTCGTCGAGGACGCCGCGCGCGTGCGCGGCCAGTTCGGGGAAGGGGGCCCGCAGTGCAGGTTCGAGAAGTTCCGGCTTGATGGACGACATCAGCTTCGCCGTGAGGCCGTCCGCCGCCCGCCAGCCGGGGTCGTCGGCCGTGGCCGCCGCGCCCTCCCAGACCGCCGCCCGCTGGGCGGGCGTGCGCTCCCACTCACGGGCGCCGTACAGACTCGTCGCCAGCCCGGGATCCCCCAACGCGGCCAGCCGGTCGAACACATGACCACGATGCACGGCCGACGAGACGAGCGCGGCGCGCAACTCGGGATCCCGCGAGGCGAGCACCTCTTCCAAAAGGAGCCGGGGCAGCGGGGCGGAGCTGCGGAGCAGTCCGACGGTCTCCTCCCGGATCCGGGGGATCAACGCGCGGGTGAGCGCCAGGTCGGCCAGGGCGTAGGCGGCGGATACGACGTGGTGATCGGCGAGACGCATCGTGGTGACTCGGACTTCCTCGAAGTGGCTTTCGGAGAGCGGAGGTTGGGGCCAAGGACGGGGCGGCCGGAGTACGGCTCAGGACGACACGGCAAGCTCCTTCATCCGGGCCAGCGCACCGACCCAGTAGGTCTGCCGGGCCGCCGTCTGCCCGACGAGATACGTGGCCCGCAGCTTCGGCGGCAGGTGCCGCAGCACACGCGCCACCACCTCACCGTGCTTCTTGAGCTGCGACAGTTCGGCGTTGGCCAGCACCCGGTGCACCACGTCCGTGTCGTTCGTCCCCTCGGACGAGGTCTCCGACGCGACGGCGAGGCGCTTCTCCCAGAGGTCGATGTCCCGCACCAACTCCTTGAAGCCGAAGGTGACTTCCTGCCCGATGCCGTCCAGCCTGGCTTCGAGCGCGGTCAGCGGCACCGGTGCGAACTCGCCCTCGCCGAGATAGATCAGGCCGGACATCAGCGGCTGACCGGCCCGATGCAGCTTGATCAGCCGCTCCAGCGTGCGCTTGGTGATCCAGTCGCGGGCCTCGTCGTCGATGTCGTTCTTCCACCATTCGAGGACGGTCTCGGCCACCTCGCCGTACGCGGCGATGAGCCATTCGTTCGCCGGGATGTCCTCGGGCCGCACCTCGTAACTGACCGTGAAGCGGCTCGCCTGCGCCACGTTGTTCCGGCTGACCTGGAGCTTCCTGCCCAGGTGGTACGGCGGGTTCTGCAGCGCGATCTGGGCGCGCAGCCCCTCCACCGGCCGCCCGGCCAGCGACCACTCCTGGGTGATCTCCATCAGCTTGGCGAACGCGGCCTTGTCCTTGGGCCGGTTGTACTCGTCCCAGACGATCACCTTCTCCCCCGGCCCCGAGAGCGCCCGGGTCAGCAGTGTGTCCAGCCGCCCGTCGGGGGTGGGCACCGGCACGCACAGGTCCTCGACGTTGGTCACCGGGAGCGAGAAGTACACCGGCTCCGCGCCGAGTTCCTCCCGTACGACGCTCTTGGTGATCTCCGTCTTTCCGCAGCCGGGCGGCCCTTGCAGCAGCACCGCCCAGTTCTCCCGCAGGGCGGTGCGCAGGATGCGGCGTACGGGGTCGGCCACGGTCCGCGGGTTGGCCGCGCCCACGGCGGCCGCGAGCGCGTCCAGGATCTCCGCCGTACGGTCGGTGCCCTCCGTGCCGTCCTTCCGCAGGTCCCGCAGCCGCATCCGCACCCCGCCGACCAGCGGCAGTCCCCAGCTCAGCGGCAGGCCGGCGCGGGCGCAGTCCAGAACGTGTTCCACGGTGCGCGGGGAGAGCAGGGCACGCAGCCGGGGTGTCAGGGCGGCCCAGATCCGGAAGACCTCACCGAGGTCCAGCTCGGCGTACCGCCCGGCGAGGGTGTGCCGCCAGGCCGTGTCGTTCGCGGTGAGGCGCAGGGTGACCATGCGGTCGAGCACGGCGAGGTCGCCGCGGGCGGAGCCGGTCTCGGTCAGCGACTCGTTGTCGGAGAGGAAGACCCCGACGCAGCCCAGGGCGCGCAGGTCGTGTTCGCCGAGGGTCCAGTTGCAGGCGATCTGCATGAGCTGGGACTGGATCATCGCGCCGGCCTGCAACGAGTCGTCGATGAGCAGCACGAAGGGCTCACCGGGGGCGAGTTGGCTCATGATCAGCTGAGTGAGAACCAGCTCGCCCGTCCTGTCGTCCCGCACGGGCGCGTTCATCAGGAGGTCGTCGGGCGTGAGGTTGGCGGCCGGGACGAGGACGACGCGTGTGCCGGGGTGGGCCGACGGTATATGGCTGAGGAAGGTGGACGTCTTGCCGATGCCGTGCTCGCCGAAGACCTGGCCGGTCTGCCCCATGGCGATCATGGCGTCGATGAACTCGGCCAGTCGCCCGCCCGGTTGACGGCCGGCCGGCCGCTTCGGGTAGGTGGCCGTGACGGGCCAGGGGATGTCGTGGGCGGGGTCGGTCTTGGTCACGGTGATGGGATCCAGTCCTCGTGCGTGCGAGCGTCGGGATGCGCGATGCGTGCGGGGTGGCCGGGCGCGCGCAGGCGCGCGCCGACGTACAAAGTCGTCCAGGAGCCAAGGAGCCCAGGAGCCCAGGTCCAGAGGCGAGGGGGCCGGGGGCCGGGGGCCGGGGACGTGCGGAGACGTCCCGAGGTGACGGACCCGTGCGGTCAGCCGTCGCCGGTCGTGACGCGGTGGCAGGCCATCGGCGGGCTGTGGCGGTCCGGCCACTCGTCCCCGCCGTCGGTGATCAGCCATATCCAGTTCTCGGGGCGGGCCGGGGTCACCTGCGGCGCGTAACCGTCGGTGACCATGATCACCGCGTCCGGCTCCACCTCGCACCGCTTCCCGCCGACTTCCCGGCGCCCCTCCACGTACTCGACGACCTTGCCGAAGTCCGTCCCGCCGCCACCCGTCACGCGCTCCCCCGGGACGAACGGCATGACCTCGCCGTCGAAGCTCAGCCAGTGCGTCTCGACACCGTCGGTGCGGCCGATGAGGGTGAGCAGCCAGTCGATCACCCGCTGGGACATGGAGCCCGAGGTGTCGATGGCGACGACCACGACTTTCGCACGCTCCTTGCCGCGGCGGGACAGCATCGGATCGTGCCCGAGCGCGAGGAGCACCGCGCCGTGCTTCCTGGGGTAGATGAGCCGTTCGCCGTCGCGGAGTTTGGAGGCGAGCGTGTCGGTCAGCCAGCGCTTCCACCACTCCACCCGGCGGGTGGGCTCGGTCCGGCCGCGCAGCGCGCCGAGCCCGAGGCGGCCCCACATCCTGGCGATCCGGTCGCTGCCGCCCTCGGAACGGTCCGCGAGATGCAGGATCTCCTCGCGCGCCGGCCCCTCGCCGCGCAGGGCGGCCCGCAGCACGTCCGCGAGGACGCCCTCCACGACCTGGCTCACGGTCTCGTCGTCCAGGGGGACACCGCCTAGGCGCAGATGCGGACAGGCGGCGGCGCCGAAGCCCGCGGGCACGGGCGGGTCGCTCATGCGCTTCAGCTCGCCGTAGACGGTCATGTCGGTCTCGACGAAGTGCCCGTACGACAGCGGCTCCAGGTCCTGGGCGCGCAGATCCTCCTCGTACCGGGCGTGGATCAGATGCGGATCGATCCCGACCGGCTCCCGTACGTCCCCCTTCAGAAGGGTGGGCAGCTCGGCGCGCAGCCGCCGCATCACGACATGGTTGATGGAGACCTCGGCGGCCAGCGTGAACACGTTGTCCTCACGCAGCTCCGCGTCCACATACAGATGCCGGTGGACGAGATGGCGAGCCTCGTGGAAGAGCACGAACCGCACGCCGTCCGCACCGATCGCCACAAAGAACTCCGGGTTGTACAGAAGGACACAGCTGCCGTCGCCGGTGGCGACCACCGCCGCCGTCTCCACGGCCAGGGTGGGGATCTGCCGGTGGCACTTCGTGTACAGCCAGGAGGCGATCGCGCTCTCCCGCACCCCGAAGTCGAGCATCGCGGCTTCCTTCAGAAGCCGGCCCTTCTCGGTGACGACGGGGTCGGGCGGATCGTCCAACAGCCGTCGCCAGTCACGCAGTTCGACGGCCTGCGTGAGCCTGGTCGCGGACGTTTCGGTCATGGAAAAACCCTAGCGGCGAGGTCTGACATCCCGCCGGGCGCCGCGTGAGCCTGTGGATAACCTCGCTGCCGGGACCGGGAGCGGGACCGGGCCCAGACCGTCAGGCGGGCCACTCCCACGACATGCCGTGTATCCCCGCCGGGCACTTCGGCGGCAGCATGTGCGCCGAGTTCGAGACGTCCAGCGCGATCTGCCGGCTGCTGGTCTTCTCCGCGCCGATGCGTTCACGGTAGTAGCGATGACAGCTCACCGGCTGCGCGCCCGGGTCGAAGTAGACGTGCAGCAGGTACTCCCGCAGGCTCACCCGCGTACGGCGCTCGTGGTACGTCGAGACCTCGCGGCACGGCGAGAGCGAGATGGTGTAGTCGATCACCACGGTCTCGTTCTTGGCCAGTTCACCGCCGAACAGGATCTCCGTCACGATGCTCCGCCGCTCCGGCAGGAACTGCACGCTGCCGAGCTTCCCGCACCGTACGGCGACATCGACCGACGCGGTCGCCGGGTCGTCGATGACATGCACGGCGGTCATCCGGCTCGCGCCGTCGCGGGTGGCGCGCAGCACCTGGTTCACGGACAGCTGCCGTATGCAGCGCTCCGCGTCGAGGTGGACGGTCTCGTGGATGACCAGGGAGGTGACGTCCTCGTTGAAGCGCGCGAAGTCCGCGCCGAGTGCCTGTTCCACGTCCGAGTTCTCGCCGAAGACGCGGTGCGAGGCGGACAGGTCGAGCAGTTCCGACGTCGTACGACCGCGCGGCCGGCCCGGGCGCAGGAGTGAGCGGAGGGCGCCTTCGGGCAGGGCGAGGATCTCCTCCAGCGCGTCCACGGCCCGCAGGGACTGCGCGCGTTCCGGCTGGCTGCGCCCGCGCTGCCAGTAACTGAGGGTGGCGAGGCTGACGCCGATGCCCTGCGCCTCAAGCCGGTCGCGTACGCGCTCCAGGGACAGCCCGCGGCGGCGGAGGGCGTCACGGAAGACCTCGGCGAACGTCACTTCCACGTCTCCGGCGATGCTCGCGTCCATTGGCCCCGCTCCCGCCGTGTTTCCGCGCCCGTACTTCTACGCCCGTGCTTCTGCCCGTGCTTCTGCGCTCACGTCTCTGCGCCTGTGTCTCTCCGCCCGATGGTATGCGGACGACGAAAGCCGCCCACCGGGAAGGGTGGGCGGCTCCGCCGCGTCTCCGGGGGCATCGGAGAGCGGGAAATTGGCTCAGCTGGTCCGGGGAATCAGTTGATCCTGGGGATCAGTCCGTGTTGAGGCTCAGTTGGTGTTGAGGGTCAGCTTGTAGTGCGAGAGCGCGTCGCTGAGCGGCTGGAAGTACGAGGAGCCGGCGGTGTTCACGCCGGTGCAGTTCTGGCCTATCGGACCGCCGGAGGTCATGCCCTGGGCCTGGTTGCCGGAGATGTACGCGCCACCGCTGTCGCCGCCCTCGGTGCAGACGGTGGAGCTGCCGAGACCCGTGACGACCGTGTCGGGGCCGCCGTTGGCGTCCGTGTACGTGACGGTGACGTTGTACGAGCGCACGGTCCCGCAGGTCCAGCCGGTGGTCTGACCGGACTTGCACATCGCCGCGCCTGTCGCCGCCCGCGTACCGCCGCGGACCGCGACGTTCCCGGCCTGGCCGTACGTGGTGACCTGGGTGCCTATGGAGTCCTCGGCGTCGACCGCCGCTATGCCCATGTCCACGCTGCGCGTGCCGACGGCGAAGCGCGAGTTCGTGCCCTTGGCGAACTTGACGTTGTTGTACGCGAGGTCCGGCAGGTCCTCGATGCAGTGCCCGGCCGTCACCAGGTACTGCTTGCCGGCGGCGTCACGCGCGCCGAAACCGACCGAGCAGATATAGCCGTTGAACGTCATCCGGCTGCCCGGAGGCACCACGGCCTGGGTCTCCAGCCGCTCCTGGCCACGCACGACCCGGACGGCGTCGCCGTGCTTGCCCGCGGCCTTGATGAACGAACGGGCGGCGGTGCCGCTGTCGCTGCTCACCTCCACCGTGACGGTGTCGGACGCGAGGTCGACCGACCACGACGAGACGCCCACGGGCACCTGCTTGGCGGCCTTCGCGTCCAGCTCGCTCTTGATCCGGTCCAGCGCGGACTTGCCGTGTTCGGGGACGCGGGCGGTGAGGCCGGCGTCCTCCACCTGGGCGGCGGATCTCGCGTCCGTCGCGTTCACCGTGAGCGTGCCGGCCTTGGTGAAGAAGGCGCCGTCCGTCTTGATGCCCTGCTTGGCCACGGCGGCCAACTCGCGCTGCTGCGCGGCTTCGTGGTCGAGTCGTTCGACGGCCGCCTGCTCGCTGCCACCGAGCGTCTTGGCGAGTGCCGCGACCATCTCGGGCTGGTACCGGGGCGCCTGGCCCGTGGCGCCGGACGGGTCGGCGGCCTGCGCGCCGGTCACGGCGGAGGCCGAGAGCAGGACGCCGGTGACGGCGGCGACGAGGTACTTCCGGGAAACCTGCACGGTGCTTCCTCTCGTTATCGGAGCAGCGCCGAACACCGCGCGTCGAGCCCTTGGGGAGACCGGGGAATCCGAGGAAGCCGCGGGATAGGGCCGGCCGACGCGTGCGTTCGTGGGTGGGCGCTCTGTCCGGCGACGTGGATGGGGGGTGTGTGGGGCGTCGCGGGATGAACTCTCGCTGAACGCTCCCTTTCCGGACAAGGCCCGGCCGGGAGGGTATTTTCAACAGAGTTGCGGATAACTGTTGAGAGGAAGTCGGCCGGGCGGCTCGGACGGGTCCTAGAGCGCGGCCCTTCTCGACTCAACACAGCCCGGCGAGTTGAAGGCGACCTCGAACCGTCCGTCCCGTTGCACCAAGGCGTCCGCGCCGGGAGTCGGCTGCCCGATCGCCGCCACCAGCGCGGCGACGCGCTCGGCGCGGCCGATCTTCTAGGTTCAGGACGCCTGTTCAGATCATGACTCGGCCTGAGCACTGGTCTTGATGAGCGGTACGTCCCGCGACAACTGCCGGAATCCGACGCCGTAGTACAGCCCGCGCGCCTGGGGGTGCCCCGGCGCGCCCAGGCACGCCACCGTCATGTGTGTGGCCCCGGCCGCCCGCGCCAGACGCATCCCGTGCAGCAGCATCGCCCTGGCCAGCCCCAGGCGCCGGTAGTCCGGATGCGTCCCGACCGGCTCGAACTCGGCGGTCCTGTTCGCCTCGTCGAGCCACATGATCGTCGAGGAGGCCATCGTCCCGTCGGGCGCCTCCACCAGGACGTGCAGGTCGCCGCGGTACCCCGCGGTCCGCCGTACGCCCTCGTAACTCTCGGCCGTGTACGACGAGGGAGGCCAGGCGTCCAGATGGGCCTGGACCGCGGCCTCCGGTCCGGCCTCGTCGGCGGTGCGGAAGCGGAATCCGTCCGGCAGGAGGGGCTGTTCCAGGTCGGTGAGGTCCCGCTCGTTCAGCTGGGTCCAGGACCCGTCGTCGCCGAGCGAGTCCGGGTCGGTCTCGTAGCCGTGCGCCGCCCACCGCTTCAGGGCGAACTCGTCGGCGGCGCTCGCCGTCACCGTGCGCTCGATGCCCGGCGCCGTGGCGTCGTACCAGTCGATCACCTCGTCGAGCAGCCCCGCGTGGTCGGGGTGGACCTGATACGCGAGACAGGCGCCGGTGACGTCCTTCACCGACCCGTCGCTCCGCCGCACCTGGTGCGGGAGATGGGCCCAGCCCCACGCCACCAGATCCCCGCCGGCGAACCAGAGCCGGCGCGTCCAGCTCGCGCCGTCGCCGGCGTGCCCCTTGCCCCAGTTCCAGGCCAGCTCGCCGAACGCCGCGTCGCTGTTCACCAGGTCGGGTCGGGTGGCGGTGACACGCTGCGCCAGACCCTGCATGAGCTGCACGTCGGCGGCGGTCAATGGCTCGAAGTTCGTCATGCCGCGTCACGGTGCCAGGACCGCGCGAAGCCGTCGAACCGATTTCGTGAAGACAGGTCCTAGCGAGCCGGGCGGGCCCGCTCCAGGATCCGCTCGACCACCTCGGTCTTCGCGTCGGCGTAGTTCTGCAGGTACTTCCACTCCTGTCGCGCCAGCCCCCGCTTCGTCTCCGCGTACAGCTCACGGTCGCCGGGATGCGTACGCAGCCGGTCCCGGAAGCGCAGCATGCGGTCGACCTCGGGGCAGCCGGCGGGCAGTACGTGCAAGTTGGCCGAGGACGCCGAGGGGTCGAGGTCCTGCTTCCTGAGCACGCGGTGCTCGTACCAGTCGGGCTCCCGGACGGCGACGGTGTAGCCGACGGATTCCAGGGCGGGGACGTAACTCGCCTCGTCGCCGGGGTCGGCGACGATCAGCAGCATGTCGACGACGGGCTTCGCGGGCAGGCCGGGCACCGAGGTGGAACCGACGTGTTCGAGGCGGGGCCGCGTGGACGCGCCGAGCCCCGCCGCGCCCGCGGTGCCGATCCGCGCGCAGAAGTCCGTGTCGAACTGGGCGTCGATCAGCCGGGCCTCGCGCTCGTAGACCGCCGGCCAGCGCGGGTCGTACTCGCCCAACGTGACCTGCCCGTTGACCTGTTGGGCCGCGCCGAGACTGGCCGCCTCGATCTCCTCGTCGGTCATGGGTGTCTGCCCGTTGTCGTCCGCCATGTCTCCCCTCCTCCGTTGGAACCGTGCCGTCCCGCCGTCGTCACCCACCCGGCTGAGCCCGGCCTTCTCCAGCACGCGGGCCGAGGCCGGATTCGACAGTTCCACGTTCGCGCGCACCGTGTGGATGCCCGGCGCGGTCAGGGCGAACGCGGCTATGGCGCGGGCGGCCTCGGAGGCGTAACCCCTGCCCCGGCGGGAGGGGACGATCCCGTAGCCGAACTCGATCGTGCCCTCCGTAGGAGGGAAGAGGCCGACGGCCCCGACGACCAGGCCGGTCGCGCGCTCGACGATCTGACGCTGGCCGTACGGGCCGAGGGCGTCCGACCGGCCGGCGATGAAGCCCGCGATGACGCTGTCGCCCTCGGCGGGGAAGTCCTCCGCCCAGTGCGGCAGCCGGCTGCCACCGACGACGGCGGAGACCTCGGCGGGGGGCCAGGAGCGCAGGACGAGACGGTCGGTGATCAGGTCGGACACGCACGTCTCCTGAAGAAGGGGGCCGGGGCGCGTGGACCGTACGCCGGAATAGCCGCGTGCCGCCAGCGGTTATCGCCGCAGGCAGGGGCTGGTAGAAGCTTCAACAATCGGTGGTCGAGCGAGCACGGGCGGATCCCTGTGACGCACCGCGGCTGAAAGAACGACCGAGCACAACGGAGGTATGTCATGGGCAGGATCGTGGTGGGAGTCGACGGATCGGCTTCCTCGGTGAAGGCGCTGCACTGGGCCGTACGGCAGGCGGCGCTCACCGGAGACACGGTGGAGGCCGCGATCGGCTGGGAGTACCCGGCGAGCGCGTGGGCGACGATGGCTCCCGGCATTCCGCCGGAGCTCGACCCGGAGGAGTTGGCGGGTCAGATCCTGGACGAGACGCTGGAGTCCGCCCTCGGTAAGGAGGGCGCGGCGGCCGTCGACCGGCAGGTCGTCGGCGGGCATGCCGCCCAGGCGCTGCTCGACCGCGCCGAAGGCGCCGTACTGCTGGTGGTCGGCGACCGCGGCTACAGCGGGTTCAAGGCGGCGCTGCTCGGCTCCGTCAGCCTCCATGTCACCCAGCACGCCACCGTGCCGGTGGTCGTCGTCCGCGGCGAGTGAGCCGCACACCGTGCCGGGGTTACGGCGCGATGGTCAGGTCCTCGATCAGACCGTCGCGCAGCGTGAACCGGAACCGGAGGTCGACGCGGCCGCCGGGGAAGTTCCCCTCCAGGCGGTTGGTGACGGCGTAGTGCGCGTCGTCCTCGCGCTCGGCGGCGAGGAGTTGGGTCGTGTACGTGTACTCGCTCGCCGCCGTACCGAGCCACCGCCCGATCGCCGCGGCACCCGCGTAGGTCGATCCGTCGTCCGTGACGGTGGCGTCCTCGTGCATGGTCACGAGGGCGGCACCGGCGTCACGGGCGTCGTGCGCGGCCAGATAGCGGGTGACGACGTCGGGAAGGACGGGGAGGGCGGGGACGGGAGTGGCGGCCATGGTGTTCGCTCCTTGCGATGGGTGGTGAGGCGGGTGGGGCGGGTGGGGCGGTTCAGCTCGCCGTCGGCAGCGTCCCGCCGTCGATGACGTGCTCGGCGCCGACGATGGACGCCGCGCGGTCCGAGACGAGGAAGGCGACCAGCTCGGCGACCTCCTCGGGCTCCGCCGGCCGGCCCAGCGGGATCCCGCCGAGTGAGTCCATGAGCCGTTGGAGCGCGGCGTCGGTCGCGATGCCCGCGCCCGCCGCGATGCGGTCGACGAGCGCCTGCGCCGCCGTGGTCCTGATGAAGCCGGGCGAGACGGTGTTGACGCGGACGCCGTGCGGGGCGACCTCGTTGGCGAGGCCCTTGCTGTACGTCGCGAGCGCCGCCTTGGCCGCCGCGTAGCCCAGCGTCGCGTCGTACAGCGGCATCCGGTGCTGGATCGAGGTGACGTGCACGATCGCACCCTTGCCGGCTTCGATCATGCCCGGCAGCAGGCCGCGGTCCAGCCGTACGGCCGCCAGCAGGTTGGTGTTGAGTTCGGCGTCCCACGCGGCGTCGTCCATCGCGGCGTAGCCGCCGGGCGACCCGTTGGAGCCGCCGAGGTTGCTGACCAGGATGTCGATCCCGCCGACCCGGTCGAGCACTTCGGAGACGACCGTACGGGCGCCCTCGGGAGTGGTGAGGTCGGCGCCGACGAACGTCTGCGGCTCGACCTCTTCAGGACGGCTGCGCGCGGTCACCAGCACGGTGGCACCGGCCCGCGCGAGCCGCGCGGCGATGGCGGCCCCCGCCCCCTTCGTACCGCCGGTGACCAGCGCACGCCTGCCTTCCAGCGACTCGTCCATGCCTGTCCCGCCCTCCCTCGGTGCTAAAATAGAAGTGAGTAACTTCGACTTTAGCAGTAACTGGACGAGCGGATGGGGCGGGACACATGGCGGCGCGAGCGAACCGGATGCGGCTGGAGGACCGGACGTGTCCGCTGTCCACGACCGTGCGGCAGGTGGGCGAGTGGTGGACGCTGCTGATCCTTCATGACGCGTTCGACGGCTACACGCGCTTCGACCAGTTCCAGGAGAGCCTCGGCATCTCCTCCAGCATGCTCACCACCCGTCTGAAGACCCTCGTCGCCGATGGGCTGTTGGAGCGGCGCCCGTACCAGCAGGGGCCGACGCGCTACGAGTACGTCCTCACGGACCTCGGCCGCTCGCTGCGCCCGGTGCTCGTCGCCCTCGCGGCATGGGGCAACTCACGGCTGGCGGCCGAGGACCGGACCATGGTCCTGGTCGACGCGGCGACGGGCGAGGAGGTCGAGCCGGTGGTGGTCGACGCGGCGACCGGGGACCGGCTGGACGACAGCGAGGCGTACGTCTTCACGGCCGGTCCGGCGGCGAGCGGCGGGATGCTGGCGCGGTACGGCGGGGCCGGGCCGGGCGTGCGGCGCGACCCCCGCCAGGGGGCCGTCAAGTAGGGCCGAGATAAAAGGAGTTGGCGCAGCTACCGCGATTAATGGCCAGTCTTGACGGATTCTGTATAAATTCATCGCGAAGCCGCTTCAGGTGGTCCGCCCCGGGGGTTCAATGGACCCGACCACGCAACACTGAAAGATGGAGAAACCCTTGAGCACCTCCGACACCACCCTGAAGGCTCTGGCCGCGCGGTTCGACCCGGCGGCAGCCGCCGGCCTGGACCTCGTCTTCGGCTTCGACGTCACCGACGAGGGCAAGCAGTTCGCGCTGACCGTGAAGGACGGGACCTGCGCCCTGCAAGAGGGGGCGAACCCGGACGCCAACAGCACCCTCGTGCTGGACGCGGAGACCCTCAAGGCCATCCAGTCCGGAACCACCGACGGGGCGAAGGAGTTCGCGAGCGGCAAGCTCCGCATAGACGGCGACCCGGTGCTCGCCCAGAAGCTGAGCGTGCTGTTCCCGGCCTGAACCGGCTGAACCGGCCGATCTGCCTGATCTGCCTGAACCGAGTGGGCCCGCGGCCGCTTCTGCGACCGCGGCCCCACCCGCGTCCACCGCCCGCTCCGCTGCCCCGTCCGCCGCCCCGTCGGTCGGGCGCTTCGAGCCGCGACCAGGTTCGGAAATTGCCCCGTAGCGGAGAGTGACCTGGTCAGGCCGTCGGCAAAGATTTGGTATGCCGATTGTCAGTGGTGCCTTCTATGGTTTTGGTCATGACCCCTGCACTGATCGGGCGTGACCACCCCGCAGGCGTCCTCCGCGCGGAGATCGGCCGGGCGACGGACAGCCACGGGGGTCTCGTGCTGATCGCGGGCGAGGCGGGCATCGGCAAGACCACGCTCGTCACCGCCGCCGCCCAGGAGGCCCGGCAGCGCGGGGCGTTGGTGCTCGGCGGCTCCTGCTGGGAGGGCAGCGCGCCGGGTTACTGGCCGTGGGTGCAGGTCGTGCGCGGGATGCGGCGCGGGCTCGACGAGGAGGAGTGGGCGAAGGCCGAGCAGGCGGCGGGCGGGCGGCTGGGGGTGCTGCTCGGCGAGGCCGCGGGGGACGACGAGGCCAAGGACGCCAAGGACGCCTTCTCCGTGTACGACGCGGTGACGACCGCGCTCGTCACCATCTCCCAGCGACGGCCGGTCGTCGTCGTCGTGGACGATCTGCACTGGGCGGACACCGCGTCGCTCAAACTCCTCGAATTCGCCGCCCAGCACGCCTGGTTCGAGCGACTGCTGCTCATCGGGACGTACCGCGACGTGGAGGTGGAAGCGCCCGGCCACCCGCTCCAACAGCTCATGCTTCCGCTCGTCGCCCGCGCCACCACGGCCGTCACGCTGACCGGGCTGGACAGGGACGACGTGGGCGCGCTCCTCACACTGACCACCGGGCTGGAGCCGGAGCCCGCCCTGGTGGACGAGGTGCACCGTCGTACGGGCGGCAATCCGTTCTTCGTCGAGCAGACCGCCCGGCTCTGGCACGGCGGCAGCCCGGTCAGCGCGATCGCCCCCGGCGTGCGCGAGGCCGTGCGGCGGCGGCTGTCGATGCTGCCGAAGCCGGTCGGCGACCTGCTGATCATCGCGAGTGTGCTGGGCAGGGAGTTCCACCGGCAGGTCCTCGCCGCCGCGACATCGGCGCCCGTGCCGCACGTGGACCGGCTGCTGGACCGAGCAGTTTCGGCCAGACTCGTGGTGACGCGCGGCGGCGGCAGATTCGCGTTCGCCCACGATCTCGTCCGCGAGACCCTCTACGACTCGCTGGAGGAGGCGGATGCGGGCCGGTTGCACGGCGCGGTCGTACGGGCCCTGGACACCGCCCCGGCACTGGGCGAGAGGATCTTCCCCGCCGAGCTGGCCCGGCACGCCCATCTCGCCGGTGACACCGTGGACCGCGCCCACCGCATCGATCTGCTGCTCGCGGCGGCGCGGGACGCGTCGAGCAGGCTCGCCGCCGAAGAGGCCGTCGGCCACTACCGGCGCGCCCTGGAGGTCGCCGAGACCGCCGGCGAGGGCGATCCGCGCCGCGCCGTCGTCATCGCGCTCGACCTCGCGGGCGAGCTGCGGCATCAGGGCATGGAGGAGGAGGCCCAACGGTATTTCGACCGCGCGGTGACACCCGCGCGGGAGTTGGGCGATCCCGCGCTGCTGGCCCGTGTCGCGCTCACGCTCCACCAGCAGCAGGACATCCCCGGCCAGGGCCCGCAGGCGGGTGACCTGCTGCATGAGGCGTACCGGGCACTGATCGGCGACGGCGGAGAGGACGGGGCCGAGAGGGACGGGACCGAGGGGGACGGGACCGGCGGCAGGGCGAGGGAGCGCATGGCGCAGGACCTCGCCGTCCGCGTCACCGACCTCGCCCGCCAGGAGGACGACGACGAGGCGCTCGCCTTCTCCCTCTGGGCACGGCACGACACCATCTGGGGCCTCGGGACGTCCGACGAACGGCTCGCTCTCACCGCCGAGATGTCGGCCGTCGCCCGCCGCACCCAGAATCTGGACATGGAGGTGCACGCGGCGGCGA
This sequence comes from Streptomyces sp. NPDC057307, assembly GCF_042667665.1. Taxonomy (NCBI): domain Bacteria; kingdom Bacillati; phylum Actinomycetota; class Actinomycetes; order Kitasatosporales; family Streptomycetaceae; genus Streptomyces; species Streptomyces sp. NPDC057307. The sequence goes on from NZ_JBHUZM010000001.1 coordinate 213,485, forward strand.
TGCGCTGGGTGACGCTGCTGGAGCTGGGCGATCCGCGCTACCTGAGCCAGTTGCGTACGTACACGGGAGTGGCCGAGCGGACGGGCAAGCGCCGGTACGAGCTGGGCAAGACCGTCGACCTGGGCATCGTCGCCGGGCTCACCGGCGACTTCGAGCAGGCCGAGAAGTGGTACGCCGACACCATCGAAGCAGCGCGCGAACAGACGCCGTACGACTATCTGGCCTCCCATCTGCGCTGGTCCCTGCATATGATCCGGGGTCGCTTCGAGCAGGCCGACGCCGTCACGCGCACCCTCGAAGGCGTGGACTACCCGCTCCCGGTGCTGCTCGACGGGATCACCGCGATCGAGCGCGGCGACACGGCGCGGGCGCTGCGGCTGCTGCGGGAGGTGGCGGGCCGGCCGGAGCCGGTCTCACGGATCTTCGCGCCGCTGTGGTTCCGCTTCCTGGCGCACACCGCCGCCGTCACCGGCGACCCCGCGCTGATCGCCGAGGCCCGGGACGCGCTCGGCGCGCACAGCGGCCGATGGCTCGTCGCGCTGTACGGCTGCGACGTCAGCGGACCTGTCGACCTCTGGCTCGGCATGCTGGCCGCGGCGGAAGGACGTTGGGACGCGGCGGTGGCGGCGTTCACGTCGGCGCGCGACTCCGCCGACCGTCTCCAGGCGAGACCGTGGTCGCTGCGCGCGGGCCTGGGGTTGGCGGACGCGCTGCGGGCGCGCGGCGGGGACGGGGACGCCGCCGCGGAGGCGGCCCTGCGCGCGGAGGCTTCGCGGGCGGCGAAGGCGATGGGGCTGACGCTGGGGCTGGGGCATCTGGAGAAGCAGGGGCCGGGGGTGACCGACGAGCCCGGCGCGCCCGCCCTGCCGGACGCCCTGCCGGACGCCGGGGTGGAACCGGCGCCGCCCGGGCCGGAGTTCAGACGGGACGGGGCCGTGTGGGCACTGGCCTTCGACGGGCGGGCCGTCCATGTGCCCGACGCCAAGGGGCTGCGCGATCTGCACACGCTGCTCTCGCACCCGGGCACCGACGTCCCCGCCGTCCGGCTGCTCGCCCCCGACGGCGGCGAGACGGCCGTCGCCGCACACGCCATGGGCGGCGACCCGGTGCTGGACGAGCGGGCCAAGGCGGAGTACCGACGACGGCTCGACCAACTGGACCTGGAGATAGACCGTGCGGGGGAGCGGGGCGACGACACGCGCGCCGCCGCGTACGACAGGGAGCGGCAGGCCCTCCTGGACGAGCTGCGCACCGCCGCCGGTCTCGGCGGGCGCACCCGGCGGCTGGGCGACGAGGCGGAGCGGGCGCGTAAGACGGTCACGGCCCGGATCCGCGACACCCTGCGCAAGCTGGACGCGCGCCACCCCGAACTGGCCGCGTATCTGCGGAAGTCGGTGACCACGGGCTCGACCTGCGCGTACCGTCCGGAACTCGCGCACGACGACCACGAGTCCGGCGGACCCGATGGCTCCGGCCGATCGGGTGGACCCGGCCGACCCGGCCGATCCGGCCGGCTCAACTGGCGGCTGTGACCCCCGGCCCGGCCAGCAGCCGCAGCGTCGCGTCCACCGACGCCGACGCGGCGGGCAGCAGCGGCAGCCGTACGGACGCCGTGGGGATACGTCCCTGAGCGTGCAGCACCCCCTTGGTCACCACGGGATTCGGTTCGGCGAAGGCGGCGGCCGACAGAGCGCCGAGCCGGTTCCCGAGGTCCCGGGCGCGGGCGACGTCACCGGCCGACCAGGCTTCGGCCAGCTCCACGAACCGGCCGGTCGCCAGGTGCGCGGACGCCAGGATGCCGCCGTGCGCGCCCATCGCCAGCAGCGGCGAGAAGAAGGTGTCGTCCCCGGCGAACACGGCGAAGCCCGGCGGCAGTTCGGCGAACAGCTCCACCGTGGCCGCGCTGATTCCACCGGTCGCGTACTTCACGCCCACGACGCCCGGCAGCGCGCCGAGCCGTCGCAGCGTGTCCGCGCCCAGCTCCTGACCGGTGCGGTAGGGAATGTGGTAAATCACCAGCGGCACGGGGCTGTTGGCGGCCAGTTCGGTGAAGTGGGCCACGACGCCCGCCTCGGACGGCCGGGTGAAGTACGGCACGAGCGTCAGCACCGCCGTGACCTCCGGCACCTTCCCGAGGGCGGCGAGGGCGTCCCGGCTGGCGGCGGTGTCGTTGTTCCCGGCACCGACCACCAGGGGCGCGCCGCGCTCCCGGCAGACGCGGGCGAGCACGGTGACGACGGCGTCCTTCTCCGCCGCGCTCAGGGTCGCCACCTCGGCGGTGGTCCCGAGCGCGACGAGACCGGTGACGCCCGCGTCGAGCAGTTCATGGGCCAGCGCCTCCAGCGCGTCGACGGCGACCTCGCCGGCGCCGTCGAAGGGCGTGATCAACGGGACGTACACCCCGCTCGCGGGAACACCGCCGGTCGTCGAAATCCCGGCCGCCGCCCGCGCCGCCGCTCCGGCCGTCGCTCTGTCGCTCGTCATGGTCCGGATCCTCTTCCCGCCCGACCACTCCGGTCCAGCGGGAAAACCCGACGCCGCTCGTAAGCTGAGCCGATGCTCAACCTGCACCAGTTGCGCCTCCTGCGGGAGCTGGCCCACCGGGGCACCATCGCCGCGGTGGCCGAGGCCCTGTCGTACAGCCCGTCCGCCGTCTCCCAGCAGCTGTCGCTCCTGGAACGCAACGCGGGCGTACCCCTCCTGGCACGCAGTGGCCGCCGTGTGGCGCTGACCCCGGCGGGCGCGAATCTGGTGCGCCACGCCGAGGTCATCCTGGAGCGCCTGGAGACGGCCCGGACGGAGCTGGCGGAGGGCAGGGAAGTGGCCGGTCCGCTCCGCCTGGGCATCTACCCGTCCGCCGCCCGCGCCCTGGCGTCCGGCCTGCTCGTCTCCCTGCGCCGGGCGTATCCGAGGCTGGAGCCCTGGGTCTGGGAGGTCGACCCCGCCGACGCGCCGGACGCCCTGCGCGCCGGCCAACTGGACCTGGCCCTCACGCACTACTACGACTCCGGCGACGGCCACCCGAGGCCCGTCGAGCCCGGAATCCAGAGCCGACCGGTGTTCACCGAACGCATGCACCTGGCCACCCCCACGGACCCGGCCACGGACCCGGCCACGGCTCCACGCCCGGCACCGGCACCGGCACCGGCACCGGACGACGATCCCGTACGCAGGTGGCGCCACGCCCCCTGGATCCTGCCCACGCCCGGCACCCTCTGCCATACCAGCGTGACGCGGCTGTGCGAGGCGAGCGGCTTCCACGTCGATTCGTGGCACCGCGTGGACGACTACGACACCGCGCTCGGTCTGGTCGCGGCGGGCGCGGGCGTCGCCGTGGTCCCCGACCTCAGCGCGCAGAACCCACCCGACGGGGTGGTGCTGACCCCGCTCCCCCTGCGACGGCGGAGCGAGGTCGCGTTCCGCGGCGGCTCGGCGGCCCACCCGGCCGTCGAGGCGTGCATCGCCGCACTGCGCGAAGCGCTGCCCACGGAACTCGCCACCGAGCCGACCTGACCCGGCTGCGGCCCGGAGCCGGAGTCGAGCTGGAGCTGGAGTCGGAGCCCTCAGACCGTGACGGGTCAGACCGTGGCGGGTCAGACCGTGACGGCGTCGGCCACCGCGCAGGCCACGTTGTCCGGTCCGCCCGCCGCGAGGGCCAGTGCGATCAGCTCGCGCACGGCGTCCTCCGGCTCCCCCGCCGTACTGAGGACATGTCGGATGCCCTCCGGGCGTACGACCGTGAACAGGCCGTCGGAGCAGAGCAGATAGCGGTCGCCCGGCTCCACGTCGTGCAGCCGCAGATCAGGCCGGGCATGGTCCTCGCTGCCGTCCAGGGCGCGGAGCAGCAGCGCCCGTTGGGGGTGCGACGCCGCCTCGTCGGCGGTGAGGCCGCCCGCGTCGATCAGCGACTGGACCAGGGTGTGATCGTGCGTGATCCGGGAGACCTCACCACCGCGCAGCAGATACGCGCGGGTGTCACCGACGTGCACCAGCGCCAGCCGGGATCCGGTCCACAGCATCGCCGTGAGCGTGGTCCCGGAGCCACCGGAGCCACCGGAGCCACCGGACCCGGCTGCCCCGACCCCCGACCGGTTCACCCGATCCACCGCGTCCGCAAGACCGTTGAGCACATCCGCACCCCGGACCGACTCCTCCAGAGCCGCCAGTGCGTCGACCGCCGCCCCGCTCGCCCGTGCCCCGTCGTCCCCGAACCCGTCCGCCACCGCCAACAGCCGTGAACCGGCGTACGCCGTGTCCTGGTTGACCGGCCGGACCAGCCCTCGGTCCGACCCCGCCGCGTAGAGCATCCTCATGTCAGACATCGCTTCGACGTCCTTCCCTGCCGGATTTCCCGACAACTGGTCGACGAGGAATGTCACCAGGTCCCGGCGCGCGGCGGTCTCCGTCTCCACCCGCGCCCAGTACGCCCTGATGTCCAGGCCGGCGGCCGGCGGATCCGTCTCGTACAGAGCGCAGACCTCACCGATCCGGGCCAGCGGCATCCCGACGCGCCGTAGCCACGCCACCAGCCGGGCCCGCTCCAACTGCGCCTCGGCGTAGTACCGGTAGCCGGTCGACCCGTCCACGCGAGCCGGTGTCAGCAGCCCCAGCTCGGCGTAGAGGCGCAGCGCCTTCGGCGACAGCCGGGAGGCGCGGGCGAACGCGCCGATGGTGAACTCACCCTCGCCCGCCATGCCGTCACCGCCGTCCCTCTTCTCGTACCGGGCGCGTCGCCCGGCACGGCCGATGCTGGGGCTTGCCCTTCGGGAAGAGTCAACACCCGAGCAGCGGCGGTCGGACGCACCCGTTCACTTGCGGTTGTAGAGCCGCATCGTCCACGTACCGAAGACGACCATCAGGCCGACCGACCAGCCGAGCGTCACCGCGATGTCGTGGGCCGGCCAGTTGCCCGCCATCAACTCACGTACCGCGCTGGACAGTTCGGAGACGGGGCTGTTGTTGACGAACGCCTGGAGCCAGCCCGGCATCGTCTTCGGGTCGACGAAGACGTTGCTCAGGAAGGTCAGCGGCATGATCACCATCATGCTGACGCCCATCACCGACTTCTCGGTGCGCAGCATCAGCCCGAACATCGTCCAGATCCACGAGAACGCGAACGAGAAGATGAGCAGCAGCAGCACTCCCGCCCCGATGCCCAGCACACCGCCGTCGGGGCGGTATCCGATGGCCAGACCCACGCCGAGGATCACGATCGCGGCGATCACATAGCGGATCATGTCACCGAGGAGATAGCCGACCATCGGGGCCGGGCGCCAGATCGGGAGCGTACGGAAACGGTCGAAGACGCCCTTGGCGATATCGGTGTTGACCGCGACGCCCGTGTACATCGTGATCATCACGACGCTCATCACCATGACACCGGGCAGCAGGAACTGGATGTACTCGGAGACCGACCCCGCCAGCGCACCGCCGAAGAGATACGCGTACATCAGCACCATCATGATCGGGAAGACGGTCACGTCGAAAAGCTGCTCGGGCACATGCTTGATCTTCAGCATCGCCCGCCAGCCGAACGTCAGCGACGCGGAGAGCGCGCTGGGCCTCGGTGGCCGTTCCTTGTTCACCAGGAGGCGGGCGAGATCGTCCGCCGTGGGCGTGGCGAGTTCGAGGTCGTCGAGGTCCTGGGTCTTCGTGGCTACGGTGGTCATGCCGCCGCCCCTTCCGTCACATCGGTGGTGGTCTCGGACGGCTGTCCGGACGGCGGCGACTGCGGCTTCTTCTTGTCGGTGAGGGCGAGGAAGACCTCGTCCAGGCTGGGCTGGCCGAGGGAGAAGTTGTCCACGACGATCCCCTCACGCGCCAGCTCGGCGAGCGCCCGCCCCGCCTGCTCGGCCGCGCCCTGGTCGCTGCCGCCCCCGCCGATGGTGGCGGTCAGCGCGAGCGGGTCCGCGTCCAGCACGATCTCCGCGCTCAGCGCGACGGCCAGCACCCGCTCGGCGTGCGGCCGTTGGGCCGCGTCGCGCAGCCGCAGATGCACGGCACCGGAGCCGACGGACGCCTTCAGGTCGCCCTTCGTGCCCTCGGCGATCACCTTGCCGTGGTCGATCACGGCGATACGGGAGGCCAGTTGGTCGGCCTCGTCCAGATACTGGGTCGTCAGCAGCACCGTCGTCCCCTGCGAGACCACGGCCCGCACGATGTCCCACACCTGGTTGCGGCTGCGCGGGTCGAGGCCGGTCGTCGGCTCGTCGAGGAAGAGCAGGTCCGGGGTGTTGAGGATGGAGGCGGCGATGTCGATACGGCGCCGCATACCGCCCGAGTAGTTCTTGACCTGCCGGCCCGCCGCCTCGGTGAGACCGAACGCGTCCAGCAACTGCCCCGCACGGTCGCGGGCGTCGGGCTTGGTGTGCCCGAGCAGCCTGCCGAGCAGCACCAGATTCTCCGAACCGGTCAGGTCCTCGTCCACCGACGCGTACTGCCCGGTCAGCGCGACCCGGCTGCGGACCGACTCGGCGTCCTTCACCACGTCCTTGCCGAAGATCCGGGCCTCGCCGCCGTCCGGGCGGAGCAGCGTCGCGAGCATCCGTACGACGGTGGTCTTGCCCGCGCCGTTCGGACCCAGCACTCCGTAGACCGTGCCCGTCGGCACGGCGAGATCGACTCCGTCCACGGCGCGGTTGGAGCCGAAGACTTTCACCAGCCCTGTGGTCTCGATCGCGAGATCTTTACTCATCATCAGTCCTTGTCGTTACTGCGCTGTCGTTCTGCATCGTTCTGCGTCGTTCTTCGTTGTTCGTCGTTCTTCGTGGTGTGCGGGGTTTTTCCTTATGACTCCGTGGGCGCCGAGAACTCATCAGCCGGGCCGCTCAGCAGATGTACGGGCGCGCCGCCCGCGCCTCGCGGAGGGCCAGGCCCCACCAGCCGAGCTGATCGAGCAGCACGCCCGCCTCGCGGTCCCGCTGCTCCTTCGTCACCGCGTCGGCGTCGAGCACGTCGTCGCCGCCGCAGTCGTAGAGGTTGATCGACACCCCGTTGCGGAGGGTGACCGTGTGCAGCTCCGTGAAGACCGGGCGCAGCGCCTCCACCGCGTACAGCCCGCCCGATCCGTGGCCGTAGCTGACGAACGCGACCGGTTTGGTCCGCCACTCGTCGTACGCGAAGTCGACGGCCTGCTTGAGGGAGGCGGGGAACGAGCGGTTGTACTCAGGGGTCACCACCACGAACGCCTCCGCGCGGTCGACCTCGGCCGTGAAGTCCGCCATCGGCTCCGTGACCTGGTCGGGGTAGCGCGCGGGGAAGTCGAAGTCGGCCAGATCGACGACCGACACCGCCAGGTCGTCCCGCTTGGCCGCCCGCTCGACGAACCACCGCCCGATCGCGTCACCGAGGCGGCCCTCGCGGGTGCTGCCGATGATGACCGCGACGCGCAGCGGCAGCGCGTCGCCGCCGTCCCGCTCCCCTTCGCCGTACTGCCGCATGTGGGCCGCCTCCTTCCCCCTCACCCCTCAGGCGCCAGACAGGACCGCGCGCCCGCCAGATCAGATCTGGCG